>JBBRVA010000276.1:0-9309 GCA_038247295.1 Caldilineales bacterium
GTCATCCTGTCATCCTGTCACAGGTGTACAAAACAAATCGGTATAAACTCTAATGTACATGGCGTCCGACTACTCACTGATTACTGTTCACCGATTACTAAATCGTATACTCTTCTCCCGGCGCCAACACGGTACAGTCGATCTCTGCTGCTCGGCGCAGCTTCTCGGCAAAAGCAAGCCCATCTTGCTGGATTGGCGGGAAGGTATTGTAGTGGGCGGGAATTACATGCTTGGCCTGAACAAATTGGGCCGCCAATACGGCATCATCCGGCCCCATTGTAAAGTTGTCGCCAATCGGCAAGACGGCCAGGTCTACACCGCCCATGTCGCCGATCAAGCGCATGTCGTAGGTCAACGCCGTATCACCAGCAAAATAAACATCCGTGCCGTCATTGAAATGGATCAGATAACCCACTGGATTGCCTGCTGGCGTGCCGTCGGGCAACGTACTGCTGTGATGCGCAATAGTCATCTTGACACGCCCAAAGGGGAAACTATAAGCGCCGCCCGTATTCATGCCATGACCATTGGTTACGCCTTTGGTTTCTAGCCAGCTAATAATCTCAAAATTGCTGATCACCAATGCGCCAGTGCGTTTGGCAAGGCTCACAGCATCGGCCATGTGGTCACCATGTCCATGCGTAATCAGAATAAAGTCAGCTTCGACAGCATCTGGGCCAACCGGCGCGAGCGGATTGTTCGGCGCTAAGAAGGGGTCAATAACCAACTTGATCCCATCCGCATCTACGGCAAAGGTGGAATGACCATAATAAGTAAGGCGTAGCGGCATAACCTATTTCCTTTCCCCAGGGAGGTATAAAACCGTTATCGGACACAATTTGTAGTGCTTACAAACATTGTACAATCTCTATTATACACGCGCCTGCAAATTTTTCTAAGGCAGTATGAAAGTTAACAGATCTATGGCGTCACCACCGGTGACTAATACGGTACGCTGCATTGTATCTGGATCATATAAAATCAACGTCAGCTTATACTCGCCAGCGGTTAAGTTGCTTGGCAGCAACAAGACGAATGGCGCTTGTGCGCTGGCTAGATCGGCGTCTTGTTGCGCCACCAGCGCGCCATCTGGCCCCAACAATTGCAAAGAGACCTTTTGACCCACCGCGTCTCGGTCGCCCCAAAAGAGACGCACGGCCAATGATCCCTGCGGCTGAATCGCCGCTTGATCGAAAGCCAGCCCTTGTAACTCGACGCCCAGTTGCCACTGTACGTCCAGCGTGCGATTGGGTGTGGTCGGCAGCACTTGTGTGATAAACGGCGTCACGCGCAGGGCGTTGATCCAGGTGTCTGGACCCGCCATCAGATGAGCGCGTAGCCAGGTTTCAATCGCATTGGTCGGATCGACGACGGACGCATTATGGCTGAGGAGGAAGATCCGCTTATGCGTTTGCGCCAATTGTGCCAATTGCGCCAAGCTTTCTTCACTACTTTCGCCATCCGCGGGCAACGGCACGATTGCATTGTTACTTTCTGCCGGCAACGACAGCCCCATAATGTAGGCTTGATCGGGCGCGGTCAGCACCAGAGCATCATCTGCCCCCCAGTCGTCGCCGAATTCGTGCAAAAGCTGCTCATAATTGGCGGGCGCAAAGCCTGGTTCGGTGGCAGCGAAGCGCCGTTCGTAAAGCCGCACCATTTCTCCCGCTGGCAAGGTCCATTCGCGCACCGGTCGAAAGGCCAAATTGAACAAATCTTGCGGCTGGGTCAAAATGCGGTCTACCACCGCGCGGCTGGTGTCACTAGTACCAAAGGTATGCGTGTCACTGAGCAGGATAAAATCCATATCAAACAACTGATTATAGGCCGGCTGGTCGCGCCAGTTGCGGGCTAATTCGCGCAGTAGCACGCGATGATAGGTGGTATAGATTTCGTACAGAAAATGCTTTTCGTGTAACTGGGGCAGGTTGACCAGAATACCCAGGTTTAGTCGTTCGCGATTCTGCCGCACGCGATCCTGTTCGACGATATTTAATACCTCTGGTGCGAGCGCATAGCTGGGATCCGTACGTTCGCTGGCCGGATACTGAATAAAGAAGCCGTGAGCGAGCAGGTCCACGGTGCCAGCGGGCGTGTTAACGCGTAAAGGCGCCCGCCCGGCGGCCAAGCTATCAAATGAAAGCAGCGCATATTGGCTGATCGCCACAATCAGCACCAGGCTAATCACAAACTTGCGGCTGGCTGGCCGGGGCCATTGCCACAGCCCCTGCGCAATCCAGATTGCAAACGGGGGCAGGAAAGGCATGACGTAGCGCGAATGGGGTGGACCGCTGCGCGAAGGGAAGATGATGTAGGCTGTCAACACCCAGATGATCATCACCCAGGTTGTGTCATCTAAATGGCGGAAGAATTGGCCGAACGTGGCGCGCCGGCGCCATCCGAAGATCACAGCGCTGATAATCAAAACAACACTATAGGCGGGGCTCAGATGTTCCGTGAGCAGCGCGTACAAATATTCGCCATAAATCTCAATGCCGCCGCCTTCTAGCCCATAGGCATTACGCCAAAATCCATCGAGAAATTCTACATTGGGCAGATACCAAAAAGACATAACCCAGAGCGCCACGGCACCGGCGCTGAGCGCGTTGAGCAGCGGACGCAATGCCGCTGGTTTATCATTTACCGGACAGAGCAGCGCATAGATGAAGCCGGTGGTGAAGAGAACAAAACCAGGGAAAAGCCAATCCCCCAACGGACTTTGCACTGCGGCAGCCCGCGCCGGCCAATACCAGATCGAGGTCAATACCGTACTGGCAGCCACGGCAAGCGCCAATCGTCGCCAATCGGGGCGCAGGGCGCGCAGGTTGCGGATAAGGCTGATTAGGACGCCGCTACGCCACAGCACAAAGAGGAGCGGTGTCGCCAGAAAGGCCACCGCGGTCCACTTGATTAACATCGCAATCCCCAGCGCGGCGCCAAACCAGAGCGAAGGCATGCGCCGTGTAAAGCGTTGCGTGGCCAGCAGCAAGGCAATGGCCAGCGCCACCAGCGCCGTCAGCGCAAAATCCAGATAAAGATAGCGCGACATAATAAAAATGATCGGGAAGGTGCCGAGCACCGTGACGGCCAATGCCGCGGTGGGGCGGTTGCTGACGCGTTCGGCAATCGACCAGGTGGCAAGGAGCAGCACCGCCATGTAGATCAGATTGACCATCGCTGCGACATCTTCATTCACCCCAAAAAGTTGATAAAACAGCCACATATTGAAGTGAACAAAGGGGGGGTAATAGTTACTATAAATCAGCGCGTTAAGGACGGATTGAGGGGTGACGACCTGCAGAATATCGTTATAAGCCAAGCTGGTGATCAGATGATCCATCCGATCCCAGCCATAGGTGACAATATTAGCGTGCAACCAGTGCCAATTAACCAAACCAAAGATCAATGTCAGCACGCCGACAACACCAATTTGCCACAAAAGAGCCTGGCGTGCCGGTTTGGTTTGGATAGTAGAAACAGTAGATTTAGTCGTTGTACGCGCCTTTTTTCCAAATGACGCGTCAACCTCTGGCTCGATCAACGCTCTGCCTCACTTCAATTGAATCTCTGCTGCAAAACACAAGCCAGACTTACCGTGGGCAAGTCTGGCTCTCCAAACACGCAGTCGATTCTAAATAAACTCCGCTCATCTGTGAAAAGCGTGCAAACCGATGTTTTGCTAGCTGGCAAAATTTTGGGTTTGCACGCTTGCGGCGGATGAGCAAATAAACTCAGTGCCTTGGCAAAGGGAGAGCAACGCATCGGTTGCTAGTAAGCACACCAGCCTCGCCTGGAGACTAAGCGCCGCCTTCCTTGCGTTTTTTGGCTGCTTCCGCTGCCTTGCGCTTCAGTTCGTCGAGCCGAGCTTTCTTCGCATCGGCCTCAGTGCTGCCATTGGCGGCCGCAACAGCCGTAGTGCCGTCGCTAACCGCCGCTTGCGCGGTGTCTGTGCTGCTGGCAGCTACTTGTTCGGGAGTGGGCTTGGGCTTGGCCGCTTCGGCTGCCGCTCGGGCAGCTTTTTCAGCATCAGCGCGTGCTTTGGCTTCCGCCTTGGCGCGATTTTCGGCTTCTTTCTGACGCTTTGCCTCTTCTTCGGCCGCATATTGGGCCGGCCAGAGCGCGGCATAGTATTCGACAGGCACTGTCAACTCGGCCTTGTCGTAGACCAACTGCGGGTAACGATCATAGACAGCCAGTTCATAGTCATGGTTCATCTTGATCGCATCGAACGGACAGAATTCTACGCAGAAGCTGCAGCTCATGCAGACGGCGGCGTCGATGTAAAATTCGGCGGGGCGCGCCACCGGCTTGCCATTGGCATCCATGTCGCGCACGATCCAGATACACTGCGGTGGACAGACCTTAGCGCAGATGCCACAAGCGGTGCATTTATCTTCGTTCGCCTGCGTATCCCAAATCAACATCGGGATGTAGCGGAAGCGTTCCGGCAGCAGGCGCTTTTCCTCTGGGTATTGGATCGTCAGCAGCCCTTCCTGCGTAATCGGCTGATCGATGATACGCCGGCCATTGCCTAATTGGATGCTATCCTGATAACGGCTGGGGACGCCCTTACGATCATCGGTAAAGGTGTCGATTGCATGTTTAAGCGTGATGCCCAGACCCTTGAGTAGTCCTGTTCCGAACATGATGATTTCTCCATAAATAAGTAATAAGTAATAAGTAATTGGTAATTAGTAATTGCTAGACAACAGGCGTGTGCATATTCACAATTAAAAATTACTTGTTACTTATTACTTATTGGTTATCTGTCTACTTCACCCAGCACAATATCAATTGCGCCCAAAATCACCACGGCATCCGCCACCTTGTAGCCTACACACATGGGGCCCAGTGCGTTCAAATTAATGAAGCTGGGGGCGCGCACATGGTAGCGATAGGGGGTGGCCTTGTTGTCGCTTACGACATAGAAGCCCAACTCACCTTTGGGTGCTTCGACGCGCACGTAAGCTTCACCTTCGGCGGGGCGGAAGGTGTACTTATCGCGGGTCGAGAGAAATTCGCCGGGCGGGATGTCGCGCAGGGCTTGCTTCAAAATTTTGACACTCTCGCGTGCTTCTAGCAGCCGGATGTAATAGCGGGCGAAGATATCGCCCTCCGAAAGCGTGGGAATGTCAAAGTCGAAGCGGTCGTAAATGCAGTAGGGTTCCGCCTTGCGAATGTCGTACGCCACACCGGCGGCGCGAATCATCGGCCCGCTGACACTCAGCGAGATCAGGTCTTCGGCGGAGAGATAACCGACGCCGCTGCCACGGGCGCGCATGATCTCGTTGCCGGTGATCAAGCGATCCAGTTCGTCTAGCACGTTGGGCAGCCGGGTGTGGACCATATACTTGGCCTTTTCCAACCAGCCTGGTGGCAGATCGCGCACGACACCGCCAAAGCGCATGTAATTGCACATCAAGCGCGCACCGCTTACTTCCTCAAAGAGATCGAGAATCATCTCGCGCTCTTCAATTGCATAGAGGGCAGGCGTTTGCAGCGCACCTAGATCATTCAAAATAAAGCCGATCGACCAGAGGTGGTTGACCACCCGCGTCATCTCGGCCATGATAATGCGAATATAGTTGGCGCGTTCTGGAACTTCAATATTGGCCAATTTTTCAACCGCCAGCGCATAGCCCAAATTGTTACTCATCGAGTTGATATAGTCGAGGCGGTCGGTGAACGGCATGTTCATCAACCAGGTGTTGCGCTCGCCAATCTTCTCGTGGTTGCGGTGCAGATAGCCCATCTCTGGCTCTAGCGCCAAAATGGTTTCACCTTCAATCCGGGTCAACATACGGAAGACGCCGTGTGTGCTGGGGTGATGCGGTCCCAGGTTGACGACGATGCTCTCAGTGTCCAGATCGCCCTGCTGGTGATGCGGGGCTTGGCTGACCGGCACATACGTGACGGGCTCTTGCCAGCTTTCCGGATCCCAGCCATCAGGATAGGTGGAATTGCTACCCCACGGCAATTTGTCTTCTTGCCACAGATAACCCTCGGCAGGAAAGCGGCTCTTGAAGGGTTTGTTTTCCTCTTCAAAATAAGCCTCTTTCCAATCCTTGCGCATAGGGTGGCCATTGAAGCCTTCCCAAAGCAAAACACGGCGTTGATTGGGGTGGCCGGCAAACTTGATGCCGTACAAATCATAGACTTCGCACTCTTGCAAATTTGCACCGGGATAAACAGCGGTGGCCGAGGGAACCGTCTCATCTTCCGGCACACGAACGTGCAAGTTGATCGAGCCGCCGCCCTTTTTGGTGCTGTAAAGATGGTAGACGGTATCAAAGCGCTCTTTGACGCCGGTCCGGGCCTTGCCATTATAGGCGCTGTAATCTACACAAGTGACGCTGGAGAGAAAGTCGTAGCCCTCGCGGTCGCGCAGATGGGTCAACAATGGGATCAGTTTGTCCGACGCGACGACTAGTGCCGGCTCGCTACTTTCTGCCCAACGCCCTACCACAGCGCCAGGGACTTCGTTGGCGTAGGGGAGGGATAGATCGACTTTTTCTGAAACGGGGGCTTCTGCCACTAATTCTGTCATGGTCTTTGCCTTTGTAATATGAGTAGCTAGTAACATCAACCCGGCAAAGGGTTATGCCACTAGCGTAAGATTTCTTATGCGGGCTGTTTTACCTTGGCCAAGAAGCGGGCGCGTACTTCTTCTAAGTGTGCTTTCTGTTCCGCACTGAGCAATTGGGGCACGACGCGTGCGGCACTAACGGCCGGACCGCGTGCCGCACCGGCGCCCAACGTTTCCTCACGGATCAGCTCGATCTGGCGCGGGTCAAAAATATCGGGCCCCAAAACCGGCACCGGTACAAATTCGGAAGTATTTTTTTTGTACCACGCAACCTTAGCGATGCTCTGGCGCTCGACTTTTTCGTGCAGCTTGAGCAGGCCGTAGATCAGGGCCTCGGGCGTGGGCGGGCAACCGGGCACATAAACATCGACTGGAATATACGTGTCGATGCCGCTCACTACGTTGTAGCCTTCTTTGAACGGACCACCACCCGTGGCGCAAGCACCCATCGCCAATACATAACGCGGCTCGGCCATCTGGTTGTAGATGCGCACAATCGCCGGCACCATCTTTTTGGTTACCGTGCCGGAGACGATCATAAGGTCGCTCTGGCGTGGGCTAGGGCGCATAACTTCCATGCCAAAGCGGGCCAGGTCATAACGGCTGGCCGCCGTCGCGATCATCTCGATCGCGCAGCAGGCGAGGCCAAACAGCAGTGGCCACATGCTACTTTTGCGGCTCCAGTTGTAGACCTTGTCTAGCGTAGTAACCAATACATTGGCCTGAAGTTCATCCGGCACGGTGATGTTGTCGTGCAGATAATTCTGCACTTGCGTGCTCTTTAAGTCCTGAAAATTAGTTGCAGGAGAGTCTGCCATGCGTACTCCTCAGCGAGAATTCAGTAATCTGTCGTCAGTGAACGGTTACCCATCAGAGATTGACAAAATGGATTGACAAAATGGATTGACAAAGATGATGCGTAACAATTCATAGACACTGATTGATTAGTAACAATAACAGTGAATTTTTTAAATTCTACACGATGCAACAGGCATGGTCAACAAATTACAACTGTTGCACAGCCCCATAGTATTGATCATTTATCTAAGACTTATGCTGGCACCGGCATTGGCATGCCAAACTGTTCCATCACCCAATAGACCCAGTTGATGCAACGTTGTTTGGTTAAGTTCGGTTGATTGTCGTGATCGAGCGGCAACCCCATGATCACATCTTCAATCGAGCCGCGTGAGAACTCGAATTCAAAACCATCCTTGGGCCAAAACCCAACGAGATCGGCGCCTTGGGCAGCGATTTTATGGCCGATAATACCAATCGCATCGACAAAGCTATTGGAATAGCCATATTGATCGCCATTGCCAAACAGCGCTACCTTGCGACCCTTGAAATCCACAATGTCCAATTCGTTGAACTTGAGATTCCAATCGTCCTGAAGTTCACCGATATTCCAGGTCGAGCAGCCAAAGATCAAATATTGATATTTTTCCATTGCCTTAAGGTTTTGCGCCGAAACAATAAACATTTCAACCTCGGCAAGGCCGCTGGCTTCGATCTCGCTTTTGATGATATTGGCGGCGGTTTCGCCGGCGCCAGTGGAACTGCCATAGAATAAACCGATTTTAGGCTTGTCGGCCATTGGGTATACTCCTACGTAATGGGAAAGAGACTGCACTTTGTCGGCTATTATAATGGGTAAAGGGGTATTCTGTCAAGTAAATTTTTTCACAAGCAACAAGTAGAGGGATCAAGGGCAAGCAACGACCCGGTCGCATTTTACTATATGCGACCGGGTCGTTGTAACTGCGCCGATATGGCCCACACCTGCGCCGCTCAGACCATCGTTGCGCTGCTGTGGGGCGAGCGTACCCAGGCCAAGCAGAATTTGCGCACCGTGCTGCCCGATTTGCGCCGCCTGCTGGGCGACCATGTGCGGATCGAGCGCCAGACCGTGGCCTTTGACCGCACTAGCCCTTACTGGCTCGACGTGGCAGTGCTCCGGCGTGACCTGGATCCAAGCCGGTCACCGCCCGACCTGGCGCACCCAGTGGGTTCCCGCTTCCAGGCGCGGCAAGCGGCCGTCGATCTGTACCAGAGGGAATTCTTGCATGGCTTCTATGTGCGCGACGCCCCGGTTTTTGAAGCTTGGGTGCTGGAGCAGCGCGAACAGATCCACGCCCTGGTGGTAAACGCGCTGACCGTGCTGGTGGGCGAGTATGCCCAGCGCGGCGATGATGCGGCTATGAAGCGTATGGGCAACTCATTCGCCACCTGGCCGAGGGCGAACACCGCAGTTGTCTATTGCTCACCAGCCGTGAACGCCCCCCAGACTTGACCCACCTGGAAGAGGAGACCCCAGCTGTCCGTAGTTTGTCGCTGGCCGGCCTGCCAGCCGACGCCGGGCGGCAAATGCTCCAGGGGCGCGGGTTAACCAATAACCCAGCTGGCCTGGGCGCGCTCGTGCAGCACTATTCCGGCAACCCGTTGGCGCTCAAACTGGCGGCCGAGACCGTCCAGGGCGTCTTTGATGGTGGCGTGGTGGCTTTTTTACAGGCCGAGACCCTTGTCTTCGACGATATTCGCCATGTATTGGATCAACAATTTGCCCGTCTCACACCCTTGGAGCGCGAACTGATGATCTGGCTGGCGATTGTACGTGAACCAGTTGCCTACCCGATCTTGCGTGACCTGCTCGCTCAGCCGCCCACCGGTCGCTCGGTGTTAGATGCGATACGTTCGCTGCAACGGCGTTCGCTGCTGTAAAA
>JBBRVA010000277.1:0-9298 GCA_038247295.1 Caldilineales bacterium
ACTTGGGCGTAAGTAAGACAGTGAATCAGTAGGACAGTAGAACAGTGTTTGTACTGTCTCACTGTCCTACTGATTCACTACTGATTCACTACTGATTCACCGGAGAATAGTATGGTTATTTCCGCCCAAGTGTACTAGTGTGAATAGGCGAAGCGACTACCAGTATTCCAATCTTCGCTGTCGAAGTATAAATCGTTGACGTGGCCAATATCATCGTCGGTCGCGCGGATTTTGTAGCCAAAGAGATCGCTGACTTTGCGTAACATCTTTTCTCCTTTCACTAACCCAACCACAGCTTAGAATCGGCGGCTGCTATAGAAAACAGGCTAAAACCTTGTTACCTGCTGACCACCGGATCGAACCTGCCGCAGCAGGTTTCCCATATCAAGCGTCGGTTTTAACCGATGATAGCCACATCGATAGTGTAGCAAGCGCAATCCAAATTAACCATAGGGAAAGATATAGGTGTCCGTCCCAAATAAGGGTATAGAAATGAGCCGTGGGTAGCCTGCAATTAACCAGGTTTGTCCCCCTCAGGCTCATCCAATGATCCGATTGGGGTCGCGCAGATATTTGTCGCGGATGCCGTCGCCCATCATATAGCTGTGCGCCAGCAGTTCAGTAGGGGTATAGAGCACTGCTGGGTATTGCTGGGCGATCGAAATTTTAGAAACAGTCGCGTTCGGTAAGGTGTGATCAGGTTCAGGCGCACCACAGCCGGCACTCGCCAGGCCGATCGCGCCTGCGGCAGCCACGCCGGAAGCCTTTAGAAAATTGCGCCGGGATAAGATTGGTAATTCGTCTTTGCCAGATAACTGGTTGCCAGTTTTGCCCCCAGCCGGCGTGGGCGCGACTTGTCTAGGCGAAGGCGGGATCTGCTTGTCGGCCATCAACAACTCCTTCTCATTATTTCTCTTTGCTCATCTGTGTAAAGTGGGCAACAAAACCGCCATTCCCAGTCCGCACTGGATCTTGATCCTGGGCGGCAATATTGACAACGGCTGGCCCTTGCAGATTCAGGAAATTGGGTATATGTGAGCTTTCAATATTTAAGTAAGGAATGAAAAGCGTAGAACTGTATAGTTGAGAGAGTATGCTAGCAGTGAAGGAAAGTCTATAGGTAAAGATATAGAAAAATAATAGAAAAGTGGATATAGATATAATTTTTGGTTCATCGGTGAAAAGTGGCAAACCAGGATTTTGCCCACTTTTCACCGATGAACGTAATTTTTACAGAGCAGTGCGCTTTAGGCCTGCACAAGCAGATTCTCACTCTCTTCCGGCGTTCTGGCGCCGCGTGCTTGCGCCTGAATTTGTTTATCATCACTGCGCAAATCACCTTCGGCCGCGGTGGCTAATTGCCCTGTCTCTTGGGTCGCCTGCGTGCTGGACGGGTGAGTGGTTGGCTTACCCGTGGGCGCCTTGGGAAGCACCGGAGCGGCCGGGTGTCTTAGTGCACTTCTTGGATCGTTGTGTGTGATCAACACTTCGCGTCCGCCATTGGGCAAAGTAAACCCTTCGGCCACCAGTGCCCGTTTAACGAGCCGAATCAACGAAGATTTCACTTTTGCTCCCTCGTGAGCCTGGCTATCATACCAAAACGTAATCCGCAATTCCACCGCCAACGGCCCCAAGTTGTCCACTAAGACCTGCGCTTCTGGCTCTTTTAAAACCGCGGCATGAGCGTCTAAGACGCCCACAATCAGCGCCTGGGCGTCGGCAACCGCATCCTGATAGCTAATCCCAACCCGAAATTCCTGCCGCTGACAGGGATTGGCAGTGAAATTCGTAATCGTGCTTTTGTAAATGGTGGCATTCGGAATTTGGATATGATTGCCATCCAACGACAGCAGCACTGTCGTGCGCGTGGTTACCCGCTGTACAATTCCTGTATAGCCGGCCACTTCAATGCGGTCCCCAGCGTGAAACGGATTGCGTGTACTGATCAACACCGTGGCCAGCAGATTTTCCATAATATCGCGAAAGGCAAAGCCAACAACCAGGCCAACGACGCCAGTGCCGCCCAGCACTGTCAGTGCTAACCCCGTAAGACCGCCCACTTGCAAAACGAGATAGAGACCAATCAAAAAGACGGGAATGCTGAGGGCGCTGGCGACCAGGTCGCGCAGAAAACCGTTCTTAATCTGTGGCTGCAACAAGCGGCGCAGCAATTGGCCGGCAAAAGCGGTAGCGTGCCAGGCCAGCACCAAGACGACGATGCCAAACGCAAGGATCGGCAACGCCTGCACGCTATCGCGCCAGAGTTCGCGCAGCGCATCCAACGCTGGTGTAAAGTCCCAAGGCGAGCGCTCGATAATTTGCAGGCGATTGACAACGGCGACGACGCCTTGCGTATTGAGGGAAAGTTGACGCGCCCAGTCGCGATACTCGGCGCGCCCAGTGTGGCCATCCAAAAAGACCACGCCATCACGCACGCTAACCGTTGGCATCGTAAACCACTCGGTGGCCACGAGGATGTTTTGTAAGCGCGCCGCGATGGCCTCGTCACCCGCGACTGGCTCAACATCGACTTGGGTGGGCGCTTGCAGATCTTCAGCCGCGGGTGCAGGCGCAACGGTTGGTAACGGTTCGCCCGCATCCGTATCTTGGGCATACACGGTCGTGTGAAACAAGGCGACTATCCAGACGAGAAGCAACAGAAATTGGCCAACAGCCTGCAAGCGCTGCTTTGTCAGACCATTCATGGTGCGGGTCCGGCTGCGACTACGGGGACATTGGTGGTGTTTGTCGCCGTCACCAGTTGATTGGTTACCCAACCCGGCAGGCCATTAAAGTCGATCTGCCACCAATCACCCTCAGCATTACGCCCGGTGACCAGATACTGTTCGCCCGCCCGCACGACACCCAGCACTTGACTGTCTGTGTTGGGCGCGCTGCGCACGTTGACGACGGCGGTGCCGCTGGCGACGGTCAATAGCGGCAGTTCACCATCTACTAACAAACTGGTGGTTTGCTCCGGATCAAAAACGGTGGGCGGGGCGATCACGCCGCTTGTTGCGTTGCCGACAACGGCGTATGTCACTTGCAGAACCACAAATAGCTCTACCGCGGACGCCGCATTATTACCCAGCCCCAGCGCACCTGTGGCCGGTGAATGCGCCGCGGCAGCCAATTTGAGACAATTGACGGGATTCGTAGCGTTGACCCGATCATCGTTGATGGCTTCGGAAACAGCGATGAGCGAGCCCAATTGCACCCCCAGGAGGGAGACCATTTGCGCCGCTTTGTTTTGCGCATTCGTCAGCGCCGCCTGGACGGCCTGGGTTTCCAAGGCGGTACAGTTATTTACCTGAAAGACAGTGCTCAGGGCCAGCGAACCTGGCGTAATACCCGGTAAGGCCGCTTGCACAGTCGTCAACAGCGCATTCAAGTTTTGCGGTGTATTAGAGGTGAAACGCACCTCGCCCGCTGGTTGCCCTGGCAACAGACTGCCTTGGGCGAAGTCAGTGGTTAGAATGTCACTGGCAGCAATTCCGCTATTGGTCAACGCGCCAACGATCTGCTGGATACTCTCCGCATTGGCAGCGGGTAAGGTTGCCCCACCGATGGCTAGACGCACGAGGACGCTGTCGGCTGGTGCAGCGGCCGTACCATAGCCTAAGACGGTAATCGTAGATGCGGGCACAGTTACACTGGCGGGCATGGATGGCAGCGGCGCAACCCCAGGCACAACTGGAGTTGGTTCAAATGGAATGGGGGTTGGGACAAATGGCATCGCGGTCGGCTCCACTGGGATGGGGGAGGGCGCCAATGGTGTCGGGGTAGCCTCTTGGGCGTTGACTGGCTTGAATTCTGCCCCTAGTCGGTTCACAAACAAGAGCACCAAGAACAGCACAAGCCAACGGGCAATCAAGGCTACCTTGCCGCGCGGCGCGTAGAACACACCCGTCCACAGTGCGAGCAAATATTTTTTTCGATCATCCATGCTTGAAATTTATTCCCTTCGAGTAGAGGCGGCATCACCGCTAGAAGCACCATCTCCCCGCATCCGTGGCGGTTGCGCCTGTGGACTTGATTATGCTTCAAAATGTTGCAGATGACGGTTCCAACCGGCCATTACATTCGAACCGGTCGCTTCGGCATCCAGGCGCAACCCTAGCACCAATCCCATTGCTTGTAACGTGTCTTGGGCAGGGTTAACCACTTGCTCTTGCTGGGCTGCGTCCATAATCGCGTCGGCCAGGCTGGCGAGAATTTCTAGGGCTTGGGGCGTATTCAAGTCATCGGCCAGAGCGTCGATAAAGCGTTGTTGCCAGGGGGCTGCATCCAGCGCTGCGCCATGTCCACCAAATTGTTTGAGCGCAATTTGCAATTTTTGCACCAGCGCGGCAGCCTGTTCCAATTTGCTGGCCCGATATTCCCACGGCTGTCGATAATGGTGCTGGGCCAGATAGAGCCGCACGGCATCCGGTGAATAATCGGTCAACAGTTCACGCACCATCACCAAGTTGCCCAGCGATTTACTCATCTTCTCGCCTTCGTAGCCAACCATGGCCACATGCAGCCAAAAATTGGCAAAGGGTTGGCGCCCGGTGATCGTTTCGCTTTGCGCAATTTCGCATTCGTGATGCGGGAAGACGAGGTCACTGCCGCCACAGTGGATATCAATGGTTTCACCCAGCAAATGGGTGGCCATCGCCGAACATTCAATATGCCAACCGGGACGACCGGGCCCCCATGGACTTTCCCAGCTTGGTTCGCCGGGCGCCAGCGCTTGCCAGAGCACAAAGTCGAGCGGGTCGCGCTTGTGCGGATCGTCGGGCCGATTGCCATGTTCGTTGGCTACCGGCAATAACTCTGGTCTCGCCAACCCGCTCAGCTGGCCGAAGTGAGGCCAGGCCGCAGCAGAAAAATAGACATTGCCATTGGCCACATAGGCCACGCCCTGTTCCAGCAACGTTTCCACCATCCCGATAATTTGGGGGATCACATCTGTCGCGCGCGGAAAGTGATCTGGCGCGCGCACGTTGAGCGATTGCATATCGTGGATAAAATGGGCGGTCCAGCGGTTGCCCAATGCGTACCAATCTTCCCCCGTCTCATTCGCCTTGCGCAAAATATCGTCATCAATATCGGTAACATTTTGCACATAATTCACTTGATGGCCGAGCGCTTCTAGCGTGCGGACCAAAATGTCAACGGTGGTATAGGTAAAGGCATGGCCCAGATGGGTGGTATCGTAAGGCGTTATACCACAAGCATAGATGGTCACTGGTTCGCGTTGCGGGGTAAAAGTTTCCACTTGGTGCGAACGCGTATTGTACAGTTGCATAATGAGCGTTCTTTCCGTTAAAAGGCTGGATCTAAAAATTTGGACTGGCATAGCCGAGGCGCAGGCTCTTTACTTTGCAGGTAGGATAGAACAAATCGATTGGGAATACCAGATACCGCACTAGAACAAACGGTTACATACTAGGGTACATTTTTCCCATCGCGGCCTTACCCAAGTAGGGCAAAAAGTTAGCTTACGCATGTGTCCCCGGTAAGGGTCTGGTTTCTTCCTGAAAACTAGACCCTTACCGGCGACACATGCACAACTTATTCTTTTGCAAGCCCGCAGTCTACGTCGAACTTGGCTAGCCTGCGGCGAACAAGCCCGTCTGCATCAGCGCCTGCCACGAGATCCCCAAGCCGATTACGGTGATCACGAGCGCGCTGGCCACAGGCATCAGACGGATGAGCCGCCCTCCTTCGGGCACCCGTTCAAAGAGACGGCCGGCATGGACCAACAAAATGCCAATCGCCGTCAGCACGCTGGCCAGCCCCAAACTAAAGGCGATAATTAAGACGAGACCAAAACCCACGCGTTGCAACGCAATTGCCCCCAACATCACGACCAGCGCGGCCGGACAGGGTAAAAGGCCACCGGAAATGCCAAGCATCAGCAACGCCCGCCAACTCAGCGGCTTGTTATCCACCGGCAGGTGACTGTGGGTGTGACCAAAGCTGTGATCATGTAAGTGACCCGCATCGTGATCATGTGCATGATCGTGGCTCGAATTGGTCCGGCCCACTGCGCTGCGCAGTCGACCCCAGGCCAAAGAAAAACCAATACTCACCACCAACAACCCCGAGATCAAGCTAAGCCAGGGAAAGAGCGTTTCCGGCAAGATATAGCGGGCAGCGAATAGGGTGATCAACCCCAAGGCAAAGACGCCGGCCGTATGCGTGATCGTGGTTGTCAGCCCCAAAAAGAGCGCATGGCGCACCGTGCCGCGCGACCCGACCAGATAGGCGGCCACGACGGTTTTGCCGTGGCCAGGCGTTAATGCATGGACAGCACCCCATCCAAACGCAGCCAGCAAGGCCAACAACACGGCAGACGGCCCCAACACCGGAATTGCGATCAGGTCACCAAAGGGATCGGCCGCGCTGCGCAGGGCGGCCGAGCTATTCGCAGCTTGGGCGGCAGTCACCGGTGCTGCGCCATTAGGCTTGCCAACCACACCGGGCTGAAAGGTAAAGCTGGCCCTGTTTACATCCGTCGGGCGCTGCAACAGATCCGATGGATAGTTGCGCAATTCGTCGCTCACGTCTTGGGCGGGCACGCTCGATTCTAGCAAAGTCGCACCCGATGCAGCCTGCACCACCACCTCGCGCCAGCCGATGCGGTCGACATAATTGTCATCCTGATATTCTGCCTGCAAAGGCGTGTCATTCTCTGCCAACGCGGTGACCCACTGCACTACGAGGCGCACAGTTGGTAGATCCGCCTGACCAGGTGGGAAGGTCAATTCGTGTTCAACCAGGGTCCATCGGGCCGGCGCGCCATTCAGCGTCAGGTGGATATTTTCCTGCAACGCGGCCACCTGGCGAGTCAGGTACGCGTCCGCTTCAGCCTCGCTGATCAGATCGTCGTGATTGGTGTCGATCGCGGTGCGTTCTTGATGCGCGGGGATCTCAGCCATATCGAGCACATAAAAGAGCTGCAGCCTGTCGGCGGCCACTTCCAACCGACTGTAGCGGTTGATCGTAAAGTTGCCCAGCGGATGCGCCCAGGCGCCAATCGGAAAGCCGAGCAGCAAAACGCAGGCAACCCAAAGGCCAATGCCTAGGCGGCGGACGTAATTATGGCGCTTTGTATTGATCATTGATGCTAATCTCATGGCAGATCCCCAATCATGGCGTGCGGACTTGGCACCTTATTATTGTGCGTATCAACGAATTATTATGCGTATCAACGATGCAATTTAATTGACGTAACAAATGCTACTTTAGATGTAACGAACCCGCCGTGTCATATCAAGCAATGTCGCCCAATCGGTCGCGCAGTTTAGATTACGCAGTTGTTTTCTATTTTACTATGCGCGCGGCTCACTTACCAGCCCAAAAAGTGTTCATTTTGCCCCAGCAACAATCAACGCGCGGCTCGTGAGCCGCGCGTTGGTTGTTGTGTATAGAGGCTAAGATTGCTAGCACGTCAAACATACGTCGCTGAACGTTTAACGATCGAAGCCGTACCATCGATAAAATGGACCGGGTGCTGACCTAGTCCGTTTTATCCGTGGTACGGCAGCTGAATGATTGGCACTGCGCGACTCACTAGTTCTGCACGAATGGCAGGTAGAGTTGTTGGAGAAATTCGATGAAGTCATCCTCCGTAATCTCGCTGTCATTCTCGGCCAGCGCTTCGGCAAAGTCCTCAATGTCGGCCGTTCCTTCCGTCGTTTCGGCACTGTCCGTGTCGTCTGGCGCAGCAGCTGCACTGATGGGAGCAGGGGTATAACTAAATACCACCGAGAGGCCATCTAGTTGGTTTTCTGCACCAACCTTCTTGCCATCCAGCAACTTGAAGAAGAAGCACGCGGTGGTTGTACCCAACTGCGAAGGGAAGCAACCCTCAACGTCATTTTTGTCGCCTTTGTCCTCGTTGAGGCTATCTACTTTAAAATCGCCACTGATCGTCAGGTAGACATTCTTGTTGCCCTGCTCATCACCAACAGCATCCACCCAAACGCTGCGGATATCTTCGCTGCTCTTTGTCAACTCCACATCGGAGCCGTCGAAGTAGAGTGACCAACTGACGTTGGGAGGACCGCTTTCCAGCTTGATCAAGTCTTGATCTTTGACGTCACCGCTGATCCCAGGCACCTTGGCGGTACCAATCGTGCTGATGATCAGCTTGCCATCGGCGGCAAAGCCCAGCGCGTCGATGTCCTCTGCGCCTTTGGTCAAGCCGACATCGGCTCCCCTCAAGTAGATACTAAAGGGGGACGTAGCGTTAGGGTCATACTTGACGATATCCGAATCGTCGACCTGGCCCAAACCTGGAATGTTGAACTTGGAACGCAGCGTGAAGAGAATACTGCCATCGCTCAGAACCTCAAAGTCATCAAGATTGGCGTTGGAGAGGCCAAAAGCCGAGCCATCGAAGAAGATCGAGAAATCTCCGGTAGCGGGTACAAAGGCCACAATATCCTCATTTTTGTACTTAAAATCAGGTTTATCATCGTCGTCAAACTCGATCTCATCACTACTTTTGAAGCCGAGATAGATAATTGATGGCGGCGGTGTTGGCACTGGTGTTACAGCCGATTCAGATGCCGACGCATCCTCTGTTGTGGGTGAATCGGCCAATGCCGTAGCAGCCAGGGAAACGACCGCAATCGCAACCATCAGCAATAGCAACGGCAGGCGCAGCCATTGCGGTGATGAGCGATGTACGCCAATTCCTTTTGTGCTCGTGCACTGCGGGGGGCGGTTAATATTATTCATGAGCTTGCGTTTACCTCCAATAGGTAGAAGTGTAATTTCTGGATGATACTTTACGGGGCTGTTGGTCGATAGCGCGCTTACGCTTAGCCCCATAAGACCATCTAGAAGCGTGTTAGATGCGTCTAGACGACATGTAGCCTGCCACTCTGCCGTGTAGTAGCCGCTCTAATTGTGCTGAACCTTGAAACGTTCCCTCTTCGTGTCTGCGCGTTCAAGTTCAGCATGTCTGTCTTCACACAATAGATGTTGGCTTGCGTATCTCGAATGCCCATAACCTCCTTTCTTTTGTCGGCGTTGCTTGTAAGCTAACCGTTTTAAACCAATGATTTGTGGCTAAGGGAAAATTCACCTCCTTTCTCTTCTAAAATGTTGCGATTGAATGTGGCAGTACAGGTGATTAGTCATGTCGTCATAGCGTCGATGAGACCGTAGCGCTGATGAGTTTTTCTGCCCCAGTCTCACCGTCACTGCCATTAAGGTAAGAAACGTGACAAGTCGTAGGTGCGGTTTGTAACCGCACTGTCTGGTTTGAACGGAGACGTGCGGTTACAAACCGCACCTA
>JBBRVA010000278.1:0-9290 GCA_038247295.1 Caldilineales bacterium
GAAGGAGGAACAAGCAAAGCGCTTCCTCGAACGCATTGATGAGCCGGACAAGAACTGGAAACTCAGTGTTGCCGACCTTAAAGAAAGAAAGTTGTGGGGCCATTACATGCAGGCGTATGAGGCGTGCATGGGTGCCACGAGCACGGCAGATGCACCTTGGTATGTCGTCCCCGCCGATGACAAAAAGAATGCCCGGCTGATCATTTCGCAAATCATCCTCGACACACTGAAACAGATCAGAATGAGTTATCCGAAAGTGGGTAAGGCGCGTCGCAACGAATTAAAGTCGATCCGCAAACAGCTCTTGGAGAAAAACCATGATTAATCTGAGTCTCTAAATGAGACAATGAAGCTCGCCAGCGAAGTTGGCGATTGATGATCGACAGAAAGAGTAGATCACAGAAGGAGTACGCTGATGAATGATGACAAACCTTGGGCCTTCACCTGTAAAACCTGCGCTAGCCATAATCTGAACGTCTTTCGCTTTTGGCGCATCCTGGCTGGGCCTGATAGTGAAAGCTGGCAGGAATGGGGCCACTCTCTGCGGATCATCGCTGGCACTTTGAATTCAAGAAAAAGCTAGCGAAAGAATCTGATTTCAACCCTAAGGGTATTTGGCCGGAACCCAGATATTTGGAGGCATGGCAACAGCGGGGTTGGCTCAAAACGGAAGATAGCCAGCCATAAGCTAAACGCGTGAACTTGTTGCAGCCTAACCTGTGGTTGTATCGTGAGAAGCTCTATACAACAGGGAAGTGTGGCGAACAGGCCGCTGATCGTAGTGCTCGATCGCCAGAAGAACATCGCTCCAGTAATGAGATGCTAGGAATCTATCATGAACAAATCCGACCCGCACGATCATCATAAACAGCAAAATCACAAAGATGAAACTATCCATGCCAGCCATTCCATGCCTACGACAAACGATACAATGCCAAAGCCAATGCCCGCCGACCCTAGCGCACAGGGTCAGCATGGCAGCCACGTCGACCATTCCGGACATGAGTTGCTCTTTCGCAAGCGTTTCTGGGTTTGCTTGGTGTTGACGATCCCGGTTCTGCTGTATAGCCCCATGTTGCAAATGTGGTTTGGCTTTACCCTGCCCCAATTTCCTGGCAGTGCGTGGATTGGCCCACTCTTTGCCCTGATTGTCTTTGGCTACGGCGGCGTGCCTTTTCTACAAATGGCTGTGCCTGAAGTGCGGACTCGCAAACCAGGCATGATGACCCTGATCTCGCTTGCCATCGGTGTGGCTTTGATCTACAGCGTCGCCGCCCTCTGGATCGACCCGGCTGGCGGCTTTTTCTGGGAATTAGTCACCCTGATTGACATTATGCTTTTGGGTCACTGGCTCGAAATGCGCAGTGTGCGCCAAGCGTCCGGCGCGCTGGGTGAACTTGCCAAGCTGATGCCCGATATGGCCGAACGGCTCAAGCCGGATGGCGCGACCGAAACTGTGGCAGTAAGCGAATTGCAAACGGGTGAGCTCTTGTTAGTCCGACCAGGTGCCAGCATCCCCGCCGACGGTGAAGTGGTCGAAGGCACTTCCGAAGTCAATCAGGCGCTGATCACCGGTGAGTCGAAACCGGTGAAGAAAGCAGCTGGGGCCAAAGTCATTGCCGGTACCGTGAATGGGGATGGCAGTTTGCGCGTGCGGGTTACGGCCATCGGCGAGGCCACGGCGCTGGCTGGGATCATGCGGCTGGTCAATGAGGCGCAACAGAGTAAATCGCCTACCCAACTTCTGGCTGACCGCGCCGCCGGTTGGCTGTTTTATATCGCGTTGGCTGTTGCCATCCTTACTGCGATTGGCTGGATCATCGCCAGCGGCTTCAATGTGCAGGTGGTTGAGCGCGTGGCAACCGTACTGGTCATCGCCTGTCCACACGCATTGGGGTTAGCCGTACCCTTGGTCGTGGCGATCAGCACCTCGCTGGCGGCGCGCAATGGTATTTTGGTGCGCGACCGCTTGGCATTGGAAGAGGCCAGAACCATTGATACCGTAATTTTTGACAAGACCGGTACGTTGACACAAGGCGAGCAAGGGGTTGTAGACATGGCCGTCATCCCGGGCCAGGCGCCAGACAAGGTGTTAGCGCTGGCGGCAGCCATCGAAGGCGACTCGGAACATATTGTGGCGCTTGGCATCCGCACAGCAGCGACCGAACGGAGGCTTGCCCTACCCAAGATAACGGATTTTGAAGCGATCAAGGGGCGCGGGGCGCAGGCCAACGTGGATGGCAAGCCGGTGTACGTCGGCGGCCCACGGCTGCTGGAAATGCTCAAACTAACGCCACCAGATGCACTGCAAGCGTTTATCAAAAACGCAGAAACGAAGGGGCAGACGGTTGTCTATTTGGTGCAAGACCGCTCGGTGGTGGGCAGCTTTGCCTTAGCCGATGTGATTCGCCCCGAAAGCAAACAGGCTGTGCAGCAACTCCATGATATGGGCATTGAAGTGGTGATGTTGACCGGCGACAGTCAGGCGGTTGCCAAAGCCGTGGCCGACGAATTGGGGATTGACCGCTATTTTGCCGAAGTGTTGCCGGAGCACAAAGATAGCAAAGTTCGCGAATTGCAAACGCAAGGTAAAAAAGTAGCAATGGTGGGGGATGGCGTCAATGACGCACCAGCCTTAACTCGCGCCAACATCGGCATTGCGATTGGCAGCGGCACGGATGTGGCAGTCGAGTCAGCGGACATTATTCTGGTGCAGAGTAATCCGCTCGATGTGGCTAAAATCTTCAAATTAAGTCGGGCCACCCGCAACAAAATGATCCAAAATCTCTGGTGGGCGGCGGGCTACAACATCGTGGCCTTGCCTTTGGCCGCGGGCGTGTTGGCAGCATGGGGCATTCTGCTCTCCCCCGCCATGGGCGCGCTATTGATGTCGCTCAGCACGGTGGTTGTCGCCATCAATGCCCAGTTGCTGCGGCGCACCGCACTAGCCTAGTATCTTGTCAGGAAAACACTGCTAATTTTTTAGAGAAAGGAGAATGAACCATGCACTGAAAAATCAAAATGAGGGCGACTGGATTGTTGGTCGTCATCATTGCATTGCTCCTCGCGGCCTGTGTATCATACCCGCCAAAGCCGCGCCAGTTTTCCTACCTTCTTTCCACTGTCTTTCTGGCAGGTTCAGCCTTGTCCTTCTATTACGGACTAGCGGTGTTGGGATTTATCTTGGGGGGAATGGTTGTCATCGGGGGCGCCATCCTCTCCACTACGCTCTGGTGTCTTGGATCGTGGTGGTACAGGCTGATTCTCGGGCAGGCGCCAGCAGAATAGCGGATCCGCCAAGTCACGCCTGTGAAGCGCACTGTTATACCGCACAGCGGAGTATAACCATGAAAGGAAAACTACGCTGGCGGGAAAAGATATGTGCCCCAGTTAAGCTAACGATAGATCAGGGAGAGCAAATATGAAGAATAAAACCAGTCCAGCAAATCTCGGCACGGTCGTCGCGGTGCGCGGCAGTGTCGTCGATATCTGCTTCGAGGCCCATTTGCCACCCATCTATTCGTTGCTGCACGCGCAGGATAGGGAAATTGCCATCGAGGTTTTAGAACAACTCGACGCGCAGCGCGTGCGCGGGATCGCGTTGACGCCCACGCAGGGCCTCGCCCGCGGGATGCCGGTGGAAGATACGGGTGGCCCCTTGCAGGCACCGGTTGGCGCGGGCATTCGTGCGCGCATGTTCGACGTTTTCGGGAATGCCATCGACCGCCAAGCCGCGCCGACTGATGTCGAATGGCGTACCATCCATCGCGCGCCACCGCCGTTGGCCCAGCGCTCCACCAAATCCGAGATCTTCGAGACGGGGATCAAGGTCATCGATGTGCTGGTGCCACTGGAGCGGGGTGGCAAAGCGGGGCTCTTCGGCGGCGCTGGTGTGGGCAAGACAGTCTTGCTCACCGAAATGATCCAAAACATGATCGGGCAGCAGCAGGATCCAGCACGGGGTCCAGCACAGGGCCTCAAGACAGGGGTTAGCATTTTTTGCGGGATCGGCGAACGCTGTCGTGAAGGCGAAGAGTTGTACCGCGACATGAAGGCGGCCGGTGTGCTGCCCAATATGGTGATGGTCTTTGGCCAGATGAATGAGCCGCCGGGCAGTCGCTTCCGCGTCGGCCATGTGGCGCTGACGATGGCCGAGTATTTCCGCGACGACGAGCAGCGCGACGTGCTGCTGCTGATCGACAATATTTTCCGCTTTATCCAGGCGGGCATGGAAGTCTCTGGCCTGATGGGGCAGATGCCATCGCGGCTGGGCTATCAGCCGACGCTGGGCACGGAGCTGTCACGGCTGGAAGAGCGCATCGCCAACACCGCCGCCGGGGCGATTACATCGATTCAGGCGGTCTATGTGCCGGCGGATGATTTGACCGACCCGGCGGCGGTCCACACCTTCTCGCATCTCTCGGCCTCCATCGTGCTCTCGCGCAAACGGGCGAGTGAAGGACTTTATCCCGCCATCGATCTGCTGCAATCCAGCTCCAAAATGGCGACGCCCGGCATCGTCGGCGAACGCCATTATCGCCTGGCGCAGGAGATCCGGCGGACGTTGGCGCAGTATGAAGATCTCAAGGATGTCATCGCCATGCTCGGTCTGGAGCAACTGGCGCCTGATGACCGCAAGGTGGTCGCCCGTGCGCGGCGGCTGGAACGCTTCCTCACCCAGCCCTTTTTCGCCACCGAGCAATTTAGCGGCATCCCAGGCAAACTTGTCAGCCTCAAAGACGCGCTCGATGGCTGCGAACGCATCCTAAGCGATGAATTCAAGGATTACCCGGAAAGTGCGCTCTACATGATCGGGACAATTGACGAGGCGGTTGCCAAGAGGGCTGCCAAGGCAGCTGCCAAGTCAATTGACGGGGGAAAGAAAAAGACTCCGCCCAAGCAACCAGCCGACAAACCAGCCGCGCAACCAAAACCGGAGGTCGCAGATGCCGTTGCCACAGATGCAGCTTAAGGTTCTCCTGCCTTTTGGCATCTTCGTCGAGAAAACCGACGTTACGCGCATTGTTGCCGAAACCAATGCCGGTTCGTTTGGACTTTTGCCCCACAGACTCGACTGCGTTGCGGCGCTCGCGCCGGGAATTCTGATCTACGAAAACGCAACCGAGGGTGAAGTGTACCTGGCCGTCGATGAAGGGGTGCTCGTCAAGACTGGCTTGGCGGTGCTCGTCTCCGTGCGCAACGCGATGGGGGGAACCGACCTCGGTCAACTACGGGCGGCGGTAGAGCGGGAGTTTCTGAATCTGAACGAACAGGAGCAGAAGATGCGCACGGTGATGGCGAAGATGGAGAGCGGTTTCCTGCGCCGCTTGGCGGAGTTTCAACATGAATGAAAAACCGGAAACTTCGGAAACTGAGGGTGCGCAAGTACCGACTGTCTTCAGCCAAGCGGTCGGTGCCCAGGCCGCGCGCAAGCGCAAGGCGCAGCGTCATGCCGGGCAGGGCGTCTGGTTTGGCTTGGGCATGATGGGGCTGATCGGTTGGTCGGTGGTGGTGCCGACGCTGCTCGGCGCGGCGCTCGGCATCTGGCTGGACAGCCGCCACCCAGGGAGCTATTCCTGGACGCTGATGTTGTTGCTCATCGGCCTGATCATCGGCTGTTTGAATGCCTGGCATTGGGTGGTCAAGGAAGACGCGGCCATGCGCGCGGAACAAGCAGAGCAGGAAGAAAAGGAGGATCAGAATGAGCACAATGAATGAAATTGTCGCGCTGCTGTTGGCTTTGGTGACGGGCGCTTTGCTCGGTGTGATTTTCTTTGGCGGACTTTGGTGGACAGTGCAAAAGGGCTTTGCGTCCAAGCAGCCGGCGCTTTGGTTTTTCGGTAGCCTGCTGCTGCGCACGGGGATTGTCCTGGCTGGCTTCTATGTTGTCGGGCGCGATCAGTGGACGCGGCTGGTGGTCTGTCTGGTTGGCTTTCTCCTTGCACGCCTGGTTGTCACGTGGGTAACCCGCACGATAGAAAAGCCAAGCTATGTGATCAAGGAGGCCAACCATGCATCTTAGTCCCGACCAGATCATCTACTGGCAACAGGGATTTTTCAAACTCAATGCCACCCTTGTCTTCACCTGGGGGCTGATGCTCGTGTTGACGGTTGGTTCTGCCCTCATCACGCGCAACCTCTCCACGGGGCTAAAGCGTTCGCGCTGGCAGAATTTGCTGGAGCTCGTCGTCACGGGGATTGAGCAACAGATTGGCGAAGTCGGCCTGCCGCAACCGCGGAAGTATCTCGACTTTCTGGGCACGCTCTTTCTCTTTGTCGCCGCGGCCAGCCTCTGTACCATCATTCCCGGCTACGAGCCACCGACTGGCTCGCTCTCGACCACGACGGCACTTGCGCTCTGCGTCTTTGTGGCGGTGCCCTTCTTTGGCATCACGGAGCAAGGGGTGGGCGGCTACCTCAAATCCTATATGGAGCCGTCCTTTATCATGTTGCCCTTTAACATCATCAGCGAAATCTCGCGCACGCTGGCGTTGGCCGTCCGCCTCTTTGGCAACATGATGAGCGGGGCGATGATTATCGCGATCCTGCTCACGATTACGCCCTTGATCTTTCCCATCATCATGACGGTGCTGGGTCTGCTGACCGGCTTGGTGCAGGCTTACATCTTCAGCATTCTGGCCGCGGTTTACATCGCGGCGGCCACACGCGTCAGCAAGCCCAAGCGTGCAGTAGGGGCAAACACCTAAGGCACTTTCAAATAATAAAGTGTCCAGAGGCGTAGGGGCACGAGGTTGGGCGGGCGAAAACGCAAGCGAAAAGAGCGGCGTTCGCCCGCCCAACCTCATGCCCGTACTGGATAGTTATTTATTTGAAGTGGCCTAAACGATAACAAAAGGAGATTCTATGGATAGTATGACGATTATTGCGGTGGCATCGATTGTGATCGCCGGCATCACCACCGGTTTTGGGACGATGGGGCCGGCGCTGGCTGAAGGGCGGGCCGTGGCGACGGCGCTCAGTTCGCTGGCGCAGCAGCCGGATGCCTCTGCCACCATCACCCGGACCTTGTTCGTGGGCCTGGCGATGATCGAGTCCACGGCCATCTACTGCTTTGTGGTCTCGATGATTCTGATCTTCGCCAATCCGTTCTGGAACTATGTGATCGCCCAAGCCGCGGGAAAGTAAGCCTATGTTAATCGATTGGTTCACGGTCGTCGCCCAGGTGATCAACTTTCTCATTCTGCTCTGGTTGATGAAGCGCTTTCTCTACAAGCCCATTCTCAACGCGATTGCCGCGCGCGAAGCGCAGGTTGCCGCGGAGCTCGCCAACGCCGCGGCCCAAAAGGCGGAAGCGCAAAAGGAGCACGCCGAATTCAACCATAAAAATGAAGTATTCGACCAGCAGCGCGCGGAACTACTGCGCACAGCGACCGACGAAGCGCAAGCCGAACGGCAACGGCTCCTCGCCGACGCGCGACAAGCTGTTGTGGCGTTGCGCGCAAAACAGCAAGAAAGCTTGCGCAACGAAGAACGCAACTTACAGCAAGCCATCAGCCGCCGGACGCAGCAGGAAGTACTTGCCATCACTCGCCAGGCGTTGACCGATCTCGCCGGGGCGACTTTGGAGGAGCGCATGGGCGCGGTTTTCACCCGGCGCTTGCACGCGCTGGACGGACCGGCGAAAGCCGGCCTCGCCGAGGCACTGAAGAGCGCGTCTGACCCCGCGCTCGTGCGCAGCGCGTTTGACCTGCCGGCCGCGCAACGCACCATGATCCAAAGTGCACTCAACGAAACGTTCGCGGCTGAAATCCCCATCCGTTTTGAGACCGCGCCGGCGCTGATCAGCGGAATTGAACTGACGACCAATGGACAAAAGGTGGCGTGGAGCCTCGCGGATTATCTGGGGTCATTGGCAAAGGGGGTCGACGCACTGCGGCAAGCGCAAGAGAAAGCTGAAGCCAAGGCTGAAGCGAACCCTGCACCGGAATCCGAAGCGCAACCCGCACCGAAGTCTACGCCAAAACCCACGCCAAGGAGCCAATGACCATGGAACCGGAGCAACTCCAGACCATTGTCGACAGTGCCTTTGCTGAATTAAGCCAAGTGCGTGCGGCCTTTACCCCGCAATTGACGCCACGCGAGGTGGGCCGGCTCACCAGTGTCGCCACCGGCATCGCCACCGTAACGGGGCTACCCGGCGTGGGCTTTGATGAATTGGTCACCTTTCCCGGCGATCTGCTCGGCATTGCCTTCAACGTGGACGCCGACGAAATTGGCGTCGTTCTGCTCGGCGACTACTGGCAGCTCCACGCCGGTGATGAAGTCGAGCGCACGGGCCGCGTCATGGATGTCGCGGTGGGCGAGGGCTTGCTGGGGCGTGTCATCGACCCGCTCGGCCGGCCCCTCGATGGCAACGGACCGGTGGTTTCCAGCCAACGGCTGCCGGTCGAACGGCCTGCCGCCCCGATCATGGACCGGGCGCCGGTCACCGTGCCGCTGCAGACCGGTCTCAAAGTGATTGATGCGCTGATTCCCATTGGGCGCGGCCAGCGCGAGTTGATTCTCGGCGACCGCCAGACGGGCAAGACCGCCATTGCCATCGACACGATCCTGAACCAGCGTGACCGCGATGTTATCTGCGTCTATTGCGCCATTGGGCAGCGGGCGTCCGCCGTGGCCAAGGTCGTGGCCACCTTGCGCGAAAAGGGCGCGCTGGCGTACACCGTCCTCGTCGTGACTGAGGGCAACGATCCGCCGGGGCTCACCTACATCGCACCTTACGCGGCGACCAGCATCGCCGAAGCGTTCATGGAAGCGGGCCACGATGTGCTGATTGTCTATGATGATCTCACCCATCACGCGCGTGCGTACCGCGAACTCTCGCTCTTGCTGCGTCGTCCGCCCGGGCGCGAGGCCTTTCCCGGCGACATCTTTTACATTCATTCGCGGCTGCTCGAACGGGCGACGCACTTGCGTGCGGAACTGGGCGGCGGCTCGCTCACCGCGCTGCCGATCATCGAAACCGAGGCGCAGGACATCTCCGCCTATATTCCGACCAACCTGATTTCGATCACCGATGGGCAGATCTACCTCTCCCCGTCGCTCTTTGAATTGGGCGTGCTGCCGGCGGTCGATGTGGGGAAATCCGTTTCGCGCGTGGGCGGCAAGGCGCAGCGGGCAGCTTATCGCGCGGTGGCGGGCGATCTCAAACTCGCCTACGCCCAGTTTGAGGAGCTTGAAACCTTTTCACGCTTTGGTGCTCGTCTGGATGAAGAGACCCGCACGATCATCGCGCATGGGCAGCGCATTCGTGCCTGTCTCCAACAGCC
>JBBRVA010000279.1:0-9282 GCA_038247295.1 Caldilineales bacterium
AGGCTGCGCGCGCAAAGCATGTTGATCGGCACGAGCCGGATATTGTTGGGTGGCACACCGGCACGAGAATCGGCGATGATCACGAGCAAGGCATCCTTCACCTCTTCCTCCGGCGAAAAACTTGCATCCGCCCGGAGCGTGATCGTGTCTGGAATCAGGTTGGTCTGTGAACTGGCCGTCAGCCAAGGCACACCCGAGGGCCAGATACTTTCCAGCGCGCTAGCCGATACATACTCTTGCAAGGTAGTGGCCACGGTGGCTTCGTTACCCGCAGCATCGCGCAGGACCAAATTATTTTGATCGTTGAAATAGCCACTGCTGATCGAACCGGCCAGTGCAGCCTGCGCAGCGGTGACACCTGGCACATCGACAACTGCAGCACTGTATTGCACACCAGGCGAACCAGTCATGCTGATCGTCTGGGTCATAATGTCGGTCGGCGCTTCGCAGGTGGTATAGTTAAAGGTAACGCCATTCGGTTGTGGTTTTACCTCTGCCGCAGTTACGGTGAGCGCGAGGTCGATCAGGAATGGTTTATTAACCACAGCGGCTGGGCTATCGATACGCAGTTTGGCCGTATATGTACCCACGGCCAGATTGACGGCGTTGAAAGTATAGGTAAGTGTGGAAGCCGTTTGCCCTGAGGTAGGCGTCACGACGAACCAAGCGGGCGAGCCGTCGATAGAAATCGTGAAAGGAACGGGTTCACCAGAGCCACAATTCGTCAATTGCAGATCGGTCTTGCTTGGCCCAGTCACGCCAGCCGGCACCTGACTCTCGAGTTTGCTACGGGTGGCACAGAATTGCGGGCCACTGGCAAAGCCATTCTTGTCCAGATCGCCAATCACAATGCTGCGGCGATTGGTGCTTGCATCGCGCGTTGTGGTTTTACCAGACTTCTCGGCCTCGGTAAAGACAAGCAGCTTGTTATCGCGGATCAAGACCAATTCGTCGCGACCATCGCCATCAATATCACCACCCGCACCGGCGCGATAGCCGTTGTCGGTATCAAGCTTCTGCTCCAGTTCGGAAGGAATATTACTCTGTTCTTCGCCGCGTGGAATCAGGCGCACCAGATTGACATTAGAGCTGACGTTGCGGATCAGAAAGACTTCTTCTTCCGGATTGCTGTCCTTGTTGCCATTAATGTTGGCAACCACAACATGGCGCGGGCTGGGATCAAATTTTTCTGTATAAAGCTCTTTAAAATCCTTGTTATCACCATCCCACTGGAAGACAAAGAAGCTGGCCAGGCCTTCACCTTCGCGCACGACCAACAGCTCTTGTTTACCACTGCCATCCCAGTTGCCAAAGGCGGCATGCTTCCAATATTTGGTCAGGCTGCCTCCCTTGCCGCCCACCTTGGCAATCCCGCTATCGGTGCGGAAAACTGTAAATTCGCCACCCAGGTCTTGCGTCTCGACCAGAGCAATTTCTTGGGTGCCGGTACCATCAAAGTTGCCGGTGCTGACAAATTCCCATTGATTAGAAAAATCTTTGTCGGCGTGTTGGGTCCAGTTGCGACCGGTGGGTGTAAGGCTGGTAGGCTTGAGAATGATCATGCGTTGCAAGTCATCCGGATTCTTTTTATCGGCGGCGTTTAGATCAAAGACGTAGGCAATTTCATCACCAGGAATATTGGCATCGTAATTTCCGGCGGTAACGATTGCCGGTCGGCCCAGGAGTGTCGTTTCATAGAGCTTATCCCAGGGAATGCCGTTCGGCGTCTTGCGATTTGAGTTGATCGGTTGGCCAGGCGCAACGACCGGGTCATAAATGATCAGCTTGCCATCGCTAGAGCCACCTTTAACCGCGATAATTTCCAAGTCACCGTCATTATTGACATCACCCAGCGCAAAATCACGAAAATCCTTGCCATTGACCGAGTTATCGGCGTTCTTATCCAGATCACTGGACCAATCTACGAGAGGTCCACCGGTCGCCTGCCAATCGAGAATACGAATTATACCATCGCTGGTGATGTAGACGATCTCCTCTGCGGCGTCTGCGCTGGTTGCATCCGTTTCGTCTGTTTCGGCGCGCACCGGCAACGGTTGGAATGGTGCGGCCGGCAGGCTCGCCACAAAAAAGAGCGCAAGCAGCAAGCCATGTAAAGACTTACGTCGCTTTAGCGAAAATAGCATTAGTTAATTCTCCTTGATAGTTAAAATGAGAGGCTCATCGTGAAAGCTGTACAAACTGAGATTTGGCTTTAGCGTTTCGCAAAAATATGTTTGTAAACTTTCGGTTGATGAGCAAAATGAGATTATTCGCGGATATTTTAGTTTATGCAGCTTAATTTTGCAGCTTTTAATATAGCCCTAAAATGCTGCGTCCTACCCAGTGAAACAAAAATTTACAACCAACATAGGCACACGTTGCTCATTCCACCAAATAGCGGTATTCTATAAAGCAAGGCAAAGACGGACAAAAGTGAGCTGACGATCATTTGCATAATACGCTAGTAAGCCAGTCCATCGCCTTGCTAATTACACTTTAGCGCCGATCATCAACAGACTTTTTCGATTTCTCTTAGCGAATTTTTCTTAATTGTATACGGTATTTTGTATATAAGTTATTGTACAACAAAGTACAACAGGTCAAAAGCCAGCGCAGCCTCATAATAACCCCAAAAGGCCGCAACTGGTTCCCATATTGCTTATTTTTTACGCTCATCAGCCGAAAATGTCTGAACAGGTTATTTCGCAAAAAAGCAAAATACCAGTTTGCATACTTTTCACAAATGAGCCATCGTTTATTCATTATCATTTCAATCACAGCTTACGTGGTCATACGGCGCAGCAGGCCGACAGGATACGCATCCTACCGGTAAGGCCAGCCGATGACAAACGCAAGCAGGCTACGCACAGGAGGATTTTGTATGCGTTCACCGATTCGAGTGGCGGTGACGGGCGCCGCCGGCAATATTGGCTATGCGCTGGTTTATCGTATCGCCAATGGAGATCTTTTTGGGCCGGATCAGCCAGTCATTCTGCACATGTTGGAAATTACACCGGCGTTAAAGGCGCTCGAAGGCGTCGCAATGGAGTTGGATGATTGTGCTTTTCCGCTTTTGGCTGGCATGGTTTTGAGCGATGAGGCCAACGTTGCCTTTAACGGCATCAATTGGGCACTGCTGGTCGGTGCTCGACCACGTTCCAAGGGCATGGAACGCAAAGATTTGTTAGACGCCAACGGTGCGATCTTTTCGGTGCAGGGCAAGGCGTTGAACAACAAGGCCGCTGCCGATATCCGTGTGCTGGTTGTGGGCAACCCCGCCAACACCAACTGCTTGATCACGCTGCACAATGCGCCCGATATTCCAACCGAGCGCTTTACCGCTATGACGCGGCTGGACCACAATCGCGCGCGCTCCCAACTGGCACAAAAGGCTGGCGTCCCCGTGACAGAAGTGAAGCAGGCCACGATTTGGGGCAACCACAGCGCCACCCAATATCCAGATGCATTTCACGCCCAAATTTCGGGCAAACCAGCCGCTGATGTAATCGGCGATGATGCCTGGATCAAGCAAACTTTTATCCCCACCGTGCAAAAGCGCGGCGCGGCCATCATCGAAGCGCGCGGCCAAAGCAGCGCCGCCAGTGCAGCGAATGCGGCGATCAACCACGTGCAAACTTGGTACAATGGTACACCGGCTGGTGATTGGACCAGCATGGCCATCCCCAGCACCGGGGCTTATGGCGCACCGCAGGATGTCATTTATGGTTATCCTGTCACGGTGAGTAATGGTCAAATTTCGGTTGTGGAAGGCTTGAGCCTGAGCGATTTCGACCAGCAGATGTTAGCAACGACCAATCAGGAGTTGCTAGAAGAGCGGGAAGCGGTTGTTAGCATGTTTGCGTAAATGAGGGATTGGATATTGGGTTATTGGGGCATAGTAAGCGCATCGGCCAATACCTAATATCCAATCCTTACCCTCTGGATCGCTCACCCCTCGCCCAATGGCAGAGCCGTGATGGTGCGGGTATGTTGCATCAAGGTTTCGTGCAGACCCAGATTCGCCAGGCTGGGACTGGCGCTCTCCTCGGGCTGGCGCTGGCGATAACGACCATCGGGTAACATCTCCCAAGCCTGGCGATAGTCATTAAACGACGCCTGCAGGATATGGTCGATTTGCTCGCGCAGACGCGGGTCCTCAATCGGTACAATCGCCTCGACACGGTTGCTCAGGTTACGCCGCATCCAATCTGCACTGCCAATAAAGTGGCGCGGCGCGCCATTGTTGGCAAAATAGAAAATACGCGAATGCTCCAAAAAGCGACCAATGATGCTGATTACGCGAATATTTTCACTGATCCCTGGTATGCCAGCCCGAACTCGACAGACACCCCGCACGTTCAAATCGATCAAGACGCCAGCTTGGCTAGCCTCGTAAAGCTTACGCACCAGTACAGGATCTTCCAAGCCGTTCATTTTAGCCATTACGCGCGCCGGACGCCCTGCCATCGCATGCGCAATCTCGACATCAAGCAGGTCGATAAAAGATTGTCGCATATTCACCGGGGCCACCAGCAATTTGCGATATTCACTCTGCCGGCTATACCCAGTGAGATAATTGAACAGATCCATCAGATCTGCTCCTGTTTGGGGATCGCAACTGAATAAGCCCAGATCGGTGTAAAGCGTGGCAGTTTTTGAATTGTAGTTGCCGGTGCCAATGTGATAATAGGCGCGCAGCCCATCTTCTTCTTGGCGGATCACCAACGATAGCTTGGAATGAGTCTTCAGGCCAACCAGGCCATAGGCGACATGACAGCCAGCATCCTCGAGCAGGCGCGCCCACTCGATGTTTTGCTCCTCATCAAAGCGCGCTTTTACTTCGACCAACGCGGCCACTTGTTTGCCGCGTTCGGCAGCGCCAATCAAGGCCCTGACAATTGGCGAATCGGCACTGGTGCGATAAAGCGTCTGTTTGATGGCGAGCACCTGCGGATCGCGCGAGGCAGCTTCGATAAAATGTTGCGTGCTGACGGCAAAACTGTGATAGGGATGGTGAACCAACAGATCACCTTGCCGAATCACCGAAAAAATTTCGCTGGGTCGCGAATGGCTATCCAATCCGGCCAGACGGATCGGCGTAACTGGCGTCCAGGGCGCATACTTTAAATCGGGCAAATTCAAATCGGCCAAGGGAAAGAGATCCGCCAGACGCAGCAGGCCTTGGATCGGATAGACATCGGTGCTATCTAGTTCCAGTTCACTGCGCAGCATCGCGATCATATTTTCCGGCATATCGGCAGCCACTTCCAGGCGCACCACTGGTGCAACCCGCCGCTCGCGCAGCTCTTCACTGATCAGTTCTAACAGATCATCGGCCTCTTCTTCATTGCGGGCAATGTTGGCATTGCGGGTGACACGGAAAGGGTAGGCAGCGATGATCTCCATACCGGGAAAGAGCGCGGCCAGATGATGCATAATCACCTGTTCCAGCGGTACAAAATGCTGGGGATTGCGGAGCACAACCCAGCGGGGTCGATTAGCCGGCACTTTGACGCGGGCAAAACGGCTCTCGCCACTGACAGGATCATAGAGCAACACCCCCAAGCTCAAACTCATATTGCTAATAAATGGGAAAGGGTGGCTCGGATCGACAGCCAAAGGGGTCAAAATAGGATAGACCTCGGTCTCAAAATAGCGTTGTAGCCACTGCTTCTGCGCACTATCCAGCTCGGTATAATTGATGATTCGAACACCATGTTGCGCCAAAGCAGGCAAAATATCGGCGTGTAAAGAATGGCTTTGGGCATCAACCATTGGTCGTACGGCGGTCGAGATGAGATGAAGTTGAAAGTCCGGTGTCCACCCATCTAAGGTTAAATTTGCGATGCCGGCGGCCTGTTGCCGTTTGAGCCCGCCCACCCGTTTGCGAAAAAACTCATCCAAATTGCTGGCAGTGATCGCCATAAAGCGCACACGTTCTAAGAGCGGTGTGCGTGGATCTAGACCTTCGTGCAAGACACGCCAATTGAAATCCAACCAGCTTAGTTCCGAATTATAAACCTCTGCCGAGGTGCTCAATTCGTCTAAAGAAAGCGTCGCCAGATCGATTGCGGGGCGGTAGACGCGCTCCGCTGGTTGTATGATCGAGTAGAAAGGCTCACGATTGTCAAGGACAGGCACGCCATTGCTGGGAAAAATGGAAAGCACAGGATCAGTTGCTGTTGTTTTGTGTTTCTTCATACCCTTGGGTCGCATATGCAATCCTTGTAATGGATTCGGATAAACAGGATAAAATAGTGCAGTGTGGTAAATGAAGCGGGCAAGCCATACCCCATATTGGTGGTTGGTTTTAGCCAGGTGGCCTAGAACACCATCAATTGTACTAAATTTCAGCGATTTGTCTATAAGAAGAATGATGGAATTCGTCTATTAGCAACGAACAGTATAGCAGAGTGCTGTTAACAGCATATTAAATAGTATAATATTTTAATGTGCTTGGCGCCTCTGTACACTTTGCACAGATGAGCCTTGTCATTATGCAACGCCAGATCGAAATCATGAAAAGCGATTTCATCTGTTTGCTGTGGTTGACAAGTGGCAGTAAACTTCTACCCATGTGCTTTACAAAGTATTAGACTGGAATAACTTCACTCACCACTTGCGGTGGTGCTAAGAGAGAAAACAGATAAAGATTGCACAAACAGTAGGTGCGTGCTTTCAGCCGCACAAGCTTCGTGGCGGAGAAAATGCGGTTGAAAACCGCACCTACGATTCAGCAAAACCGATCTGTTTTCTCTACAAGAATTATAAACGGAGTGTAATCAGGTGGATATATTACTTACCACTGCCCCTTTCGTCCTATTAGGGTTGATCATGATGATCGCGAATGTAGCAGAAAGCCGCCGTCAGCGCGACGAACCGCATCAAACCCTGGCATTTTTAGCCTACATCCCATTAATTCTCATCTATGGGGCGGTTTTTGCCGGTGGCCTTATTCTACAGACGCTGGCCGCCCGCCTGGCGCAAGATCCCGAATTGACCAGCCAAATCGCCCCCGCCTTGCCAGGGATCGATCCCGCCCAGATGTTGGGTGGGTTTGGCCTGTATGGACCAGGCATTTGGATAGCGGCGTTGGTTGGCATTGCATTATTAGCCTTGCCCGTACGCCGCCTGTTGGCCACTGTTCTCCCCATCGATCCAGCCAATCCTGTCCATGCCGTTGCGCTTTCCTACACCATGTTGGTGGTGATCAATCTGCTCTTTACGCTGGGTGCTGGGCTTGGCAACCTTGCCTCCGCGGTGGAGCAACAAACGGCGTCTGGTGAGCAAGCGGTGACACTGTCTAGCTTGTGGCTCCAACAAATCTTAACCGCGTTGCTGGCGATCGTTGGCGTCGGCTGGCTGATTCGGCGCGACTGGGCAAATGCCTTGCAGCGGCTGGGCATTGTCCGTCCCACGCTCCGCCAAGTACTGATCGGGATCGGGATCGGTCTGCTGATGGTGCCGGTCGTATTGGTCTTTGAACAGGCCAGCCAGTTGGTGGATATTAGCTTTGATCCCGCCGTCGAGCGCTTAACCGAGCAACTGCTTGGCCCGCTATTTAACAGTGCATTTGGCATCCTCACGATTGGTCTGGCCGCGGCGCTGGGTGAAGAAACACTGTTGCGCGGTGCAGTCCAACCACGCTTCGGCCTGGTTTTAACAGCGCTGATTTTTGCCTTGCTACACAGCACCTATGGCCTGAGCCTTTCGACCGTGATTGTCTTCATCCTGGGTCTTGTGTTAGGGTTAGTACGCATGCGCAGCAACACAACTACCGCCATGATTGTCCATGCGATCTATAACATGACGCTAGGTCTGATGGCATATTTGAATCTGTCATTTTAGCATACGGAAACAGGAAACGGGATGCCGAAATTACCCTAATCCCGTTTCCTGTTTCCGTATTTCGGAGTTCATCATGCCAGCTTGGCGTCGCAACCTTTATGTGATCTTTGCCGTCCAGTTATTATCAACGGCCGGGTTTAGCCTGGTCTTTCCCTTTTTGCCACTCTATGTCAAAGAAGTGGGCATCGCCACGCATGGCAGGATTTAGTTTTGGGCTGGCCTGGTCTTTTCGGTCCAGGCGATCACGATGATGGTGACCTCGCCGATTTGGGGCACAGTGGCCGATCGGAGTGGACGCAAGCGGATGCTGGAACGGGCCACGTTTGGCGCCGCGATTACGCTGGCGCTGATGGGCTTTGTCCAGAATACCGAACAGTTGGTCGTGTTGCGCGCGATCCAGGGCATGGTCAGTGGTGTAGTCGCCGCCGCGAATGCGTTGGTCGCGGCCAACACACCCAAAGAGCATTCAGGTGAAGCTTTGGGCCTTTTACAGATGGGGCGTTGGGTGGGGGTCGCTGGTGGCCCGATATTGGGCGGTGTGTTGGGCGATATGTTCGGCTTTCGCGAAAGTTTTTGGATCACAGCCATCCTCTTAGGGTTGGCGGGGCTAGCGTCGACGATATGGGTGAAAGAAGACTTCAAACCCACCGATATCCAAGTAAGACCAGGTTTTTGGCAGAGTTATCGCACGCTCTTCAATAGCCCAGGCATGGCAGGGCTTTATTCGCTCACATTTCTACGCAGCCTGGGCAATACGATCACATTGCCCATTGCCTCGCTCTTTATTGTAAGCCTGACGGGGCTAGAAACGGGTGCCGCGTCGATTACAGGCATTGTAATTGGGTCAGCAGCCTTTGCTAGCGCCGTCAGTGCCGCCTGGTTGGGGCAATTGGGCGACCGCATCGGCCACAACCGCATCCTGATCTTGGCCGCAATGCTGGCGGCGTTACTCTACCTGCCCCAGGCTTTCGTTACCACGGCCTGGCAGCTTGCCGTCTTGCAGGCACTCAGCGGGCTGGCCGTTGGCGGATTGATGCCAGCCACGGCGGCGTTGATGAATTTATGGGCGCCAGTTGGCAATCAAGGCGCAACCTATGGTTTAGATAACAGTATCCAAACGGCGGCGCGGGCAGTGGCACCGATGGTGGGCGCGGCGATTGCGCTCTGGCTGGGCATGCGCGGCGTCTTTGCCGGCGCAGCCCTCGTCTATGTAGTGATTGTGTTCGTGGCCTGGCGGGTTGTCGTACGTGCCGAAGCACGCCAGATCACGAGTCTATTGCCACAAGCCAGTGTGGGGGATTAATAGGCTGCACAAAATCACAGAATTTACGCCGGCATCGACAAGCTCAGCCGGCGTAAATTCTGTGATTTTGTGTAAGTCTACACACTTATAAATTGTACTAGCGACCCGACACTTTGGCGCAGGGTTGAAAC
>JBBRVA010000280.1:0-9266 GCA_038247295.1 Caldilineales bacterium
GAAACCTTCTGGATCATCGAGGAAACCAGCGCAGCCTTCATCAACCATGCTCTTGAGCAAGGTAAGGGCATCAACCGTGGGCTGGCTGTTAAGCACATAACCGGTGCCATCTTCGGTGAGGATATCGCCACCAAAGGCGTACGTCCAGGCCGCAGTAGCAGAGGCATCATCACGCAGCAAGTAACCCTTGTTGTCTGGGTCGGCCGCATGGGCTGCGCACGCCATTTCCTTAAATTCGTCGGGCGTGGTCGGTGGGCCAGCAAAGCCTAATTCTTCCAACAGCGTCTGGTTGTAATACATTACTTCCATCGAACGGTTGGGTGGAAAGCCTAAGCGCTGATTGTCAAAGGCCACATGGATGCTCTGGTTAAAGAAGCTCTCGTAGAAGTCAGCCTGCTCTTCTGCGCTGAAGCCCCACGTTGGGTCATTCACGTAGGTGTTCAGGTCCACTAATGCCTGATTGAGTTGATAGAAGGCCTGATCATTCTGATAGCCCACAACCAACACAGCCGGCAGTTCACCCGCAGAAATACTGACATTCACTTTGTCGCGAATGTCGTTATAGCTACCTTGGCTCTGGGCTTCAATCGTAATCCCGCAGGGGTTGCCCTGGTTGAACTCTTCTAAGAGTGCAATCAATCCTTCTTCGCGGCTACCCGTGTGGTTGTGCCACCAGACAATCGCCTGACCGCTGGGATCGACGCCAGCCAAGTCACCTTCAGTGGCCGGTGCGCAATCGCCAGTGGCTGCCGTTGTGGTGGCTTCGGTATCAGTCATCGTCTCAGTTGTGGTCATTGCTTCGCTAGCCGCTGGCGCTTCGGTTGCCGCTGGCTCTTCGCCCGCCGGTGCAGCTGCGGGAGCCGGGCAGGCCGCCAACAGCAGCGAGGTGATGACCAGCAAACTTGCCAGCCAAATTCGTTTTCTAAGCATCTTGGTCTCCTTCGTTTTACGGTAGTAATTTGTTGTTTTTTATATAAACTCGTTTCCGCAGTCTGAATAGAAATCCAGCGCGCGGTAACGAGAGATTACCTGGTCATCGTTCGACCTAAGTTGGCGTCATCCCGTCATCTTTTCATCCTGTCAGCCCTTAATCCCAGAGCTGGCGATGCCTTCGATAAATTGACGCTGGGTGAAGAAATAAACGATCAGAATCGGCGCCATCATAATCATCGCGCCAGCCATTTGCAAATGGCGTTGCGCACCAGCCTCATCCAGAAAAGCCAACAACCCGTACGAAATCGGTCGCCAATCCGGCGTCGTCGTCACCAGGATTGGCCAGGCCAGCGCATTCCATGACCCAATAAAACCAAAGAGCACCAGCGTCATCAAGGGCGCCTTGGAAAGCGGTACGACCACTTGGCTTAGATAGCGCAAATGGCCTGCACCATCGATCTGAGCAGAATCCCACAACTCATTAGGAATCTGCGCAAAAAATTGGCGCAGCAAAAAGATGCCAAAGGCGCTGGCCATAAACGGAATGGTTAGCGCCGGCCAGCTATTGATCCACGGCACCGGGCCTACCCGCCCCAGCCAGGAGACGGTGATAAAATTGGGCACCCAGGTCACAGCTTCTGGCAGCATCAAGGTAGAGAGTAGAAGGCTAAACAGAAAATTTTTGCCGGGAAACTCCATGCGCGCAAAAGCATAGGCCGCCAATGTACAAAAGATAATTTCACCCGTTACGGTGATCGCAGTTATCTTAACACTATTCCAGAAATAGCGCGAGAAATGGGCATCATCCCAAGCCTGGGGGTAGTTGGCCCACTGTGGTACATTAGGCACTAGTGTGGTGCCGCTGCTCGCCTCGGTCAGATTCATCAGCGAAACGCTGACGCTATAGAGAAAAGGCGCCACGGCAAAAAACGTCCCAATCAAGAGCACAGCATAGGTAAAAAAGAGCCCGCCACTACTGACTGGCCGAGCACTGTCTTGTTTTTTGCCGGCCACCGTTACCGGCACAGTGGATGCTTGACTAGCCATAAAAGACCCTCCGGCTGGCGACACGGTTATTGACGGCCGTTAGGATCAGAATGATGATCAAGAGCAAAATCGCCAATGCCGAAGCGTAGCCATAGCGTGTGTCGCGCTTAAAAGCCTCAAAGATAACCACACTGGCCGTATCGGTTGTCCCCAGCGCCGCCGCCGTACTTAACACATAGATATGGTTGAACGCCTTGAAGGTGCCGATCACCGAGTAAAGGGTAAGAAAGTAAAGGGTAGGCGAAAGCAGCGGCAAGGTAATATTGCGAAATTGAGCCCAGCGCCCAGCCCCATCCATGGCGGCCGCTTCATAGACTTCGCGCGGAATGTTACCCAATCCGGCCATGAAGACCACCGTATTAAAGCCAATAAATGTCCAGGTACCATAGATGATAATCACCAGTAAAGCCAGGCTTGGCCCCGCTGCCCAACCGGGCAAGTCGAACCCTTTGCCCACCATCAGTTGAAAGATGCCGGTCGGTTCGTTAAGCCAACGTAACGGCTCTAACCCCAACCCGCGCAGTGTGCTATTCATCAGTGCGTTGTTGCTGCCAGAGAAGATAATGCGAAAGACAGCGGCTGTGCCGACAAAGGGGGCGACATAGGGAATGAAGTAGACGATCCGGAAGAAACCCTTGCCGCGGATCTCTTGAAAAAGCAACGTCGCCAAGGCCAGCGAAATGCCCAGTTGGGCAGGAATCGTGCCCAGCGAATACCAGACCGTCGCCTGCAACCCCGTCCACCAATCTTTGTCACCCCCAGCCACCGCGCGCGGTAATTCGCCGATCAGCAGCCAACCGCCGACAAGCAACATCGCCGCGGCCCCCAGCCGGAAAGCCGTACTCAGGTTAGATTGGCGATGGCTGGCACTCTCCCACAGCCACCACGCGACCAACAAAAGCAGGAACCCAGCGCTGATCGTAAGGATTTGCGCCCACAAATCCAGCCCTTCGCCCGCGGCCAAGGCTTCGGCGTAGGCCCGATTGATCTCGGTCCAGGTGAGCCAGCCGACGCCCGCCGCAAAGATCGTCAAGAAGCTGATCGCCGTAAATTGATCTAAAAAGCTTTCCTGGCGGATCGTACGTTTTTGCACATGCTCGACCCACCAATTGCTCAGCAAACCGACAGCCAAGAGCAACACAAAGCCCCAAAAGGCCTGTTGCACTGGTCCACTCCACCACGCCTCCGCCACCAACTGCCGAAAAAGTTCGGTGGTATTGGTCTTGCCGCGCAACAGGTTGGGAATTACTAATAGGGCTGGGATAAAACGGAAGATAAAGACGATTAAGGTGGCAAAACTGGCACCGGTGAGGATGCCAGGGATCAACCAAGGCCACGGGCTTTGGCCTTTTTCACGTCCCGCTTGCATGGCTTGTACGCCAGTGCGACCCGCAAAAAAAAGGCTGATTGCCGCGATCCAAAAACCCAGCACATAGGTGAAGTTGCCAATCGCCTTAACGTAGTTGCCCAGCCCGTCGTAGGTGCCGACAATTTTATTCAGACCGGTGAGAGTGCTTTCATAGGCGGCAAAGACAAGGGGAAAAAGGCCAAAGGTGCCGATGATCAGCAGCGCTGGCAACAGAAAGCCATAGGCGAGCAACGTCTCGCGCAGACGTTTGCCTTGCCGCCCCACAAACCAGGTTTGCCAGAATCGCACATTGGATTGAGCGGCCGGTCTGCGCGTCCGGCCGGTTAAAAGCGTGCTGTCCATGGTCTCATTTACTCCAGTTCGGTTATCGCTCTCAGTTGCCGATGCCCTATTCTGTCTGCGATATCACAAGTATACCGTAGCCATACCCGACCGTCAATCAAGAAGATCACCAAACTATCACATCATTCGTTCAACAATCTGCTGATACCCAACGCAAGTAACCTTAAAGCCTATATTACGAGTTACGTGATTAGGGGTGCGTAAGGCTAATTCCTGTGTAGCAGATATCAACTGGGTTAACAGAGTTTAGTAGACAGGTAGACAAGTTCACAAGTGACGCCTACTTATCTACTTGTGTACCTATTTACCTACCATCATACCAAAGTGACGTTAACAATTCATCTTGAAGGGGTTAAGAGATGATTAGCGAGGCGTTACTTTAACACAATTTTTGTGCCAGTCTTACCTTGCAAGGCGCGGGCAATATTTTCTGGGTTCGTAATTAAGGCATGGGCATGGGGGTTTGAGCTACCAGCTAAGAAGTTAATACACGCCTCGATCTTGGGCTGCATGCTGCCGGCAGCAAAATGGCCCTCCGCTAAATAGGCGCGGGCTTCAGCCAGGGTAATTTGCGTCAGATCAAGCTGGTTGGGTTTGCCAAAGTTGATCGCCACTTTTTCCACGCCAGTGCTGATCAAAAAGAGGTCGGCATGCAGGGTGACGGCCAGCAAGCTGCTCGCCCTGTCCTTATCGATCACGGCGTAGACGCCACGCAGTTCGCCCTTTTGGTTGCGCACGACAGGAATGCCGCCCCCGCCCGCGGCAATTACGATCCAACCCAGATCAATCGCCTGACGGATGATCGCCTGTTCGATGATCGCCAAGGGTTGGGGCGACGCCACCACCCGTCGCCAGCCGCGCCCGGCGTCATCGATCACCCGCCAGCCTTCGGCGGCATAGCGCTGCGCCGTCGCCGCATCCATAAAACCACCGATCGGCTTGGTCGGGTTGGCAAAGCCGGGATCGTTAGCATCGACTAGGGTTTGCGTGACCAAGGCAACGCAATGGCGGTTGATCTGGCGCTGGTGAAACTCATTGGCTAATGTCTGTTGCAACATATAGCCAATCCCACCTTGGGTGTGCGCGTCAATAATATCCAGCGAAATGGGGTGCAGTTCACCCGCGGCCAATTCGCTGCGGCGCAAGTTAAAACCGACCTGTGGCCCGTTGCCATGCGTGATCACGGTCGTCCAGCCGGCGGCGACCATGCTGGCAATGTGGCTGGACGTTTCACGCACGGCAGCCCATTGATGCGGCAAATCCGAGTGTTGATTGTCTTTGATCAGTGAATTGCCGCCGATAGCAACAACAGCGGTCCTGATCGGTTCGGTTGTCATGTAGTTCTCGAGTTTTTAATCGCGTTTAAAATCCTTGCAACTTGCTCAAATCGGCCACGGCGGCGGGCAGGGCGGCGACGCGCTGGACCAGAGCCTGGCGTGCCTGACGAACCTGTTCATCCTCGGCATTGACCAATACCTTGTCGAAATAAGCATTGATCGGCGTTTGTAGGGCCTGCAATTGGGCGCCCAATGCTGTAGCTGGTTCGGTGCTGCCCGCAATCGCAGCCGCAGCATGCTCGAACGCATCGTGTAAGCGCTGCTCCACACTTTCCACATAGGCGGCTGGATTCAAAGGCAGTTGCTCGGCCAGATTGCGCGTAATACGCGCACAACGGGCGTACGCGGTGAAAGCATCATTCCACCCTGGCCGGCGCACCATCTCACGCAGGGCGAGCGCGGCGCGCTGTGACGCGGCTGGATTGTCGCCGCGCACCGCCAACACGGCTTCTACCACATCATGGGCGTAGCCTAGATCCGATAGGACACCCTGCAAACGACGCTCAACAAAGGCAGCCGTCTCGGCGAGCGCTTCGGCAGAGACGGGCACCGGCTGTTCAGCCGCCGCCGCGGCTAAACCAGCTTTGACACTAAAGTCGGTGCCACTGGCGAGCAGATTGTTGACCACACCCAACGCGGCGCGCCGCAACCCAAACGGATCGGCGCTGCCGGTGGGAATCGCACCTACGGCAAAGAGACCAGCCAAGCTATCCAGCTTGTCGGCCAGGCTTAACGCCAGGCCGGGCAGCGAAGCCGGATTGGCATCCCCCGCCGAACGCGGCAGATAGTGCTCACGAATCGCCTGTGCCACTGCTGATGATTCGCCACTCTTTAGCGCATAGGTTTCACCCATAATGCCTTGCAGGCTAGTCATTTCCACCACCATCGACGTGACCAGATCAGACTTGGCGAGCGCCGCCGCGCGTTGCACCGCCGCCAGTTGCGCGGCATCCGCTTGTAACATTTCGGCAACGTGCGGGGCTAGCACTTTGAGTCGCGCTACCTTATCGAGCATCGAACCCAGCTTTTCGTGGAAAGTAAGGGTGCTCAGCCGTGGGGTGTAGCTTTCTAGCAGACGCGTCGTGTCCTGGCGATAGAAGAAGTTCGCATCCGCATAACGCGCTCGGATCACCCCCTCGTTGCCGGCCACCACCACTTCGGGGTAGGCCAACTGGTTGGCGTTTGCCACCGTCACAAAGTTGGGCAACATTTTGCCGTTTCTAAAGACGGGGAAATAGCGTTGATGCTTTTTCATGACGCCGATCAGCACCGGCGTCGGCAATTCGAGATATTTTTCCTCAAAGGCGCCGAGCAGCGCTTGCGGTGCCTCAACCAGATCGGTCACTTCGTCGAGCAACTCTGGTTCTTCGGTGGTCTGACCGTTGACGCTGGCGGCCGCCGCTTTTACCAACTCGGCAATGCGCTGTTGGCGCTGGGCGCGGTCGACCAGCACGCCCTGTTGGGCAACAGCGTCAAAATAACTGTCCGCCTGATCGACGGTGAAGGTCGTAAATTCACCGGGTGGCAACCCGGCAACGGCATCGGCGAAACGCGGGCCACGGCTGACTTTGCCACTGCTGACACCGGCCCAAGTGAAGGGCACTACTTGATCCCCATAAAGCGCCACAAGCCAGCGCACCGGGCGCGAGAAGGCAATATTGCTGCTATTCCAGCGCATGGTCATCTCGAAGCGCAAACTCTCTAGCAGGGTGCGACAGAGATCGGGCAAGATCTCAGCCGTGGCGCGCCCGGCGACCCGCTTGACGGCATAGACATAATTGTCGCGTGTTTCCAGCGCGCCCACTTCGACGCCTTGGCCTTTAGCAAAACCTTCGGCGGCCTTTGTCGGCTGGCCCAGGCTGTCGTACGCCCGATCTAGCGTGGGGCCGCGCTTCTCGATTAGTTCATCGGCTTGGCGCGGCGCCAACTCGGTGACGTAGACCACCAGGCGTCGCGGCGTGCCTGTAACGCGTAAACTACCATACGTCAGGCGCTGCTCGGCCAGCAACTTTGTTACAGTAGTCTGCACCTGCTCAATTCCACTGACTACGTCCGCCGAAGGCAATTCTTCTGAGCCGATTTCCAGGAGGAAGGAAGTAGGGAGTAGGGAGTAAGGAGTAGGCGTCGTGGGCCGTATATCCTGTTTCCCGTTTCCTGTTTCCAGTGTTCCGTTGTCAGGCAACCACGGAAACTCGGCCCGTTCGCGCTGCTTCACATAGAGTTCGGACACCGCGCGGGCCTGGGCGCGCATGCCGGCAAAGAACTTGGCGCGTTCGGTGACGCCAATCGCGCCGCGCGCATCGAGCAGGTTGAAGGTTTGGCTCTGGCGCAGCACATAATCGTGCGCCGGGATCACTAGGCCACGTTTAATGCAGGCGTCGGCCTCGGCTTGATAGATGGCGTAGAGCTGCTTCAGCCGATCGACATCGGCGACTTCAAAGTTGTAGGTGCAATTCTCAATTTCTGGGTCGCGGTAGACCTCGGCAAAGGTGTGGACGCCGTCGACATCAATATCCCAGACCTGTTTTTTGTTTTGCAGATACATCACAATGCGGTCCAACCCGTAGGTGATCTCGACGCTGACTGGGTCGAGCGGTAGGCTGCCCGCTTGTTGAAAATAGGTGTATTGAGTAATTTCCTGCCCGTCCAGCCAGACTTCCCACCCCAGCCCCCAGGCGCCCAAAGCCGGCGATTTCCAGTTGTCTTCCACAAAGCGAATATCATGTCTGGCGCGGTCCAGGCCGATTGCTTCCAGGCTGCCCAGGTATAATTCTTGCGGGTTGCCCGGATCGGGCTTCAAGATCACCTGATATTGATGATGCATCTGCATGCGGTTGGGGTTTTCCGCGTAGCGACCATCGTCGGCGCGAAAGGATGGCTCGACATAGGCCACCTTCCACGGTTCCGGCCCTAGCACGCGCAAAACCGTCGCTGGATTCATCGTGCCAGCGCCAACTTTTTCGCTGTAGGGTTGCCAGATCAGGCAACCGTGGGCGGCCCAATATTCGTGCAGCCGCCGAATCACTTCTTGCATGGAGGGAGGGTTCGACATAAAGATGCTCGCTTCTAAATTTGAATGCAGTTTTATAACGTGCGCATGGGCACAGGCACGAAAGTGATGATAAAGATTAGAATTACAAGGTAACCAATCCAGCGGCGTTTGCGGTCCAGGGTCGTCACATCATCAAGCGCTGGCGGATGATAAGGGCCAATCAAGAAAAAGATCAAGGCCAGCCATAAAAACCAGCCTTGAAAACCGACTATCTCCAAGGCGGGTACGAGCCGTTGCAGCGGCGGCAAACTGGCCAGCGCAAATAGAGCCAACAATCCAATCGCCGCGCGGTTGACATAGCGCGCCTTTTCGCCAAAAAGGGCGAAGACGGTGTGGCCACCATCCAATTGTCCCACTGGCAACAAATTGAGCGCAGTAACGAGCAGACCAATCCAGGCGGCAAAATTAACTTGGTTCATCAGCACGTCTTCACCCGTCACCGCATTGGGCAACGGCTTGCCAAAAATGATCACTTTGGCCGTATAGTAAAAAATGCTGTTGCCTTCCACCATGGATTCTTGACCAGGCGGTGGCGGCGGCGGTACAAGCATCGGGCTGGTGCTCAGGCCATAAAAGAGTAGCGGCACGGCCAGAATCAACCCCGCGAGCGGACCGGCCACACCAATGTCGAAAAGTTTGCGCCGGTCGGGCACCGGTTCTTTGAGGCGGATAAATGCGCCGAGTGTTCCAAACGTCAGCGGCATCGGCAGAAAATAGGGCAGAGTGACCGCGACTTTGTGATAACGCGCCGCAAAATAGTGGCCAAACTCGTGGGCGGCCAGAATGCCCAGGAGCGTCGTGGCAAACGGCCAGCCTCGGATCAAGTTTTGCGGTAAAAAGAGGTCGGACACGCTATTAAGGCTAGCGCCCGAATCAGACGACTGCATGCCGACAAACAATGTACTGATGAAAGTGACGATAAAGAGAACGATGTTAATCCAATAGTTGGAGGGCTGGCTGGTGGCCACCCCGGCCAGCACATGTAGGGCAACCTGATCCGCTGTGCCACCTGGTTCCGGACGCAAAAGTGGCGTATAGCCGCGCCGGTTCAATTCCGCTAACCAGCGCGGGAAAACATCGTGGCTGGGGCGCAACAAACGCCCGCGCAGCACAATCGCACCCTGGTTGCGTTGATCGCGCGCCAATTGGGTGGATTCAATTGCCAGATCGCCAGCCACGATGGCAC
>JBBRVA010000281.1:0-9263 GCA_038247295.1 Caldilineales bacterium
CAAGGTAGCCAACGTTGCCGCAGAATCAGTTTGCGCAATCTGAATACCCACGTCTGGCGGCGTGCGGTAACGGATCTGTACCTGTGAGTTGGCTGGGAAATGACGGAAGCCCAACTCGGCTAGCTGATTGGTCAGCGCACGGCTGCGGCTCCCCTTGGCATCCACTTGCAGCGGTCCCCAACCGAGTTCACCTAAGACGACATAGGGCATGGGTTGGTCCGGTGCTTGCACGGGCTGCACTGTCAGCCGATCATCTTCATAGAGCGGTGTTTGGCCGGCAAAGATCGCCTTTGCTAACGTCTCAGTATAGATGCGCTCCTCGCCGCTGGGCATCTTATAGCGGTCCTGCACCACCCAACCAACGCCGAGATCATGGAGCACCGTCATCCCCACACGGGCGGGGTCAATATCCAAAATATCTGCTCCCAAGTGACGAAAATGTTGCAGCACGGGCACCCGCTCGGTGTAGGTACGCGGGTCATCACGGCTAATATAGGCCACCGTCAATGGTTTGTGATGCACTGTTTGGTAGAGCAGATAGCCTGGCCGATCATAGTTCATCGGCACGTTGAGCACCGCGCCTGATTCCGGCATAGTCGCCAATTGCGTATAGAACGCTGGCGTATCTGGTGGACTGATCGGGTAGGGCGCTACCCAGAACTCGGCCAGAATGAGGAGGGCGACAAAGAGACAAGAAGACAGGGAGACAAGGAGATTGGGTGATTGGTGATTGTTTGGCCTTGATCTTAGCCATGCTGCGAAGCCCAGGCCGGCAGTTACGGCCATGCACAGTTGCACCATCAAGGCATAACGGCTGACGCTGCGACTGATGCGCATAAAGGGGATCAGCCGGTTGAGGATCGCATAGGGCGTCCATTCCATGCTGATTGCGCCCGCGTTGGGCACATCCGCTTGGGTAATGTTGCCAATGTGAATACGTGGTCCCAGCGCCATCAGCAGGAAGAAGACTGCGCTAATTAGCCAAAAGGCCGCACGGCGCCGGTCTTTCCAGGCCGCCATCAAGGCTAACAGGAGCGGCACATAGCCAATACTGATCGTCTTCTCACTCGGCGGCGCGATCTGATTGCCGATCCAGTTAAAACTTTCGGGACGGAAGAGGGTGTGCAGCCGATTAGGTACAAAAAAATCAGCCAGGCTCGCGCTGAAAACATATAAATCTGTGGTTGGGCGCACCATAAAGCTAAACTGCGTTGCCTCACGGATCATGGGGACAAGGATCGGGGCGAGCAGAAGCAGGAAGAGCAAGCCAGCGATGAGGGGCGGGCGGAGGTAAGAAAATAGGGATTGGAGAGTGGAGATTGGAGATTGGGTGACCATACACTCTCCAATCTCCACTCTCCAATCCCTAATCCCTAGCATCCAACGCCATCCAATCACCAGCCCTGTAAACAGGAAAAGATAAAGGACAAAATACCAGTCACATAACCCGGTCAAGGTTAAAAACAGGCCGGCCATCAGCGCACTGCGCAGCCAGGGTTGTCCCCTCCCACTCTGTTCCATGGCTCGTAAAAGATAAAGTACATAAAACGGGATCCACTGCAAACTCATCACCTGCATGTGGCCGAGCAGATGCGCCATGTGGAACGGCGAGAAAGTGAAGATCAAGCCAGCGAGGAAGGCAGAAAGCTGAATTGAGCTTGGCGATTGGAGATTGGGTAATTGTCTGTGTGTGCCTAATAATGAATATCTACTGTCCAATACCCAACCAGTCAACAAATAAACGCCATACCCACCCATCACCCAACTGAAGAAAACGACAGCATTGTAGGCAGGGATCAGACCGGCGCTTAGTTGGACGGGTAAGGTCAGCAAACCGTTGAATGGATTCAGGGTGTGGAAGTAGAGATTGACGCCGGTAGGGTAATAGAGCAGATCAGTAACAAATGGACTGCGCAAATTATCCACCAGCGCAATCTTGACCCACCAGAGATTCCAATAGTTCTGCCAGCCGTCGAAACTGTCGCCTGGGATGGCGCTTGTCAAATTGGCAACTAGCGGCCAGGTCATCAGCGCGGTGAGCAAGGTATAGGCGAGGAGAACGATTGGATTGACGATTTTTGCGGGTGCCCGCTGGGCGCGATTTACAAAGTCGCTTCGCATATCCTGTGATTTCGTCAATCGTAAATCGTCAATCGTCAATTGCTTTTTACTCGCCATGGGCCAATTGGGCTGCCTGTAAAATATTTTCTAACAACATCACATTCGTCATCGGCCCCGTACCGCCTGGCACCGGTGTCAACATGCCTGCCACGGCGGCCACGCCTGTTTGATCACAATCACCCTTCAGCCCATTTTCGGTATAGGTTGTGCCAAAATCGACGACGATGGCGCCCGGTTTCACCCAATCGCCTTTTACCATTTCTGGCCGACCCACGGCCAAGCACAAAATATCCGCTGTCCGACAAACGGCTGGCAGATCAACTGTGCGGCTGTGCGCAATCGTCACCGTACAGTGGCGGTGGAGTAACAACATCGCCATCGGTTTGCCGACAATGTCGCTGCGGCCAACGATGACGGCTTGTTTGCCCTTAAAATCGATGCCCGCTTCCTCCAATAGTCGCAACCCGCCAGCCGGCGTGGCCGGTACAAAATAGGGTGGTCGCCCAGCGGCGAGGCGACCTGCATTCAACGGGTGGACGCCATCCACATCTTTGGCTGGGTCCAGCAGCAGGACGAGCGCGTTGTGATCAACGTGCCGGGGCAGCGGCTCCAAAATCATGATGCCATGGACGGTTGGATCTGCATTCAACGCTACTAGTCTGGCTTCGACTTCGGTCTGGGGCGCGTCGTCGCCCAGCACCTCGGCGCGAAAGTTGACAGCAACGCTCTGGCAATTTTTCTCCAGCGCGCGTGCATAGCCAGCACTTGCCTCGTCATTGCCCACTCGGATCACGGCCAGGGTGGGCGTAATGCCATGTCTTTGTTGAAAGGCAGCAATTTCATCTTTCAACGTGGCTTTCATCTGCTTGGCTAGTGCGCTGCCACTCAGCAATTGAGCACTCATAGGGCCACCTCCAGAACAGCTTCGCAGGCTGCTTTGCCCATCGCATAAACAGTTGCCGCGTCGGCTAAAAGCGTATCGCGCCGCGCGGCATAGTCGGCCACAAAAGCTTCGTCCTTGATAAATTTGAGATTGATATTGACATTGACAAGCGCACTTTGTAGCGCAGCCTGGGCCAGATAGAGTGCGGTAGCCGCATCACTCACAACGTTTGTATTGCCCTGTCGACCCACCGGTTCGACCAGACGCATAACTTCCAGACATCTTTCTGCCGTGGTAAAAGGCGTCTGCGCCGCCCCTTTCAACGCCGTTTGCAAGGCTGTCGTACGCACGCTCTTTTCATCATCGGTTGCTTTGGGCATTGTATAACAAGCGGCGACGGCGTTAAATGCGGCCACATCCTGGTCCGCCAGCGCCAACAGCGCATGGCGCAACGTTTCGCTCTGCTCTAAATAACCCTGCATCACAGTTTCAACTGCGGCGTACTTCTTATTGCCCAGCGTGAAGTGGATCACCATACTGAGCAACGCCGCCGCCTGTCCGCCGGTCAGTGCCGCTGCGCCACCGCCGCCGGGCGTCGATTGTTTGGCCGCCAATTGGTCCAGAAAATCACCAATTGTCATCGCACCTGTGGTTGTCGCTGGGGTTGTCATGTGCAAACTCCTTTGAGCATGCTTGTTGGTTGAAAGGTAAGTGTTAGCGTATATAAGGGACACATGCCTGGCGCAACAGATACTTGTCCTACTGTGCGGCTAGATTATAGCATGACGGCTGCCGCGTGGGCATAAAGCCGCCTTTGTCAGATCCCAAAATACCCAAACATACTGTCTGACCTGATGGCTTTGTCATCTGTAATCCTCAATTTTTGTCAATAGATCAGCGGTTTTACTTACATAAATCAGCGATTTTACTTACAGGTACTTTGCCGATTTTCAGGTATAATGGGAACTTAATGGGGTTGAATTGCGTATAGAGATGGTGCTGATAATTCTTGTATCGATTTGTGTCCCCACTCAGAACCCGAACGCCACATACCACACATCACACATGCCAGGTAGCAAAGAATGATCATAGTTCCCCTGATGTTAGGCCTCATTGGTGGCTGCTCTGTCGTCGTGGTTCCATTTTGTTGGCAATTCTATGCAGACCATTTACAATGATTTTTAACAGGGCGAACCCAGTAGGTTGCAACTTGCACGTACAACGGAAACGATAAAACGATCATGAAATCAATTGATATGGAAGACTGGGACGACGAAGACGAAGACGAAATTCTCTTTGAATCCGAAGAATTTGGCGATCAAGATGACGAAGAAGGCAGCGGAGAGAGTCCGATTATCTCTGATGATTTGCCTGTCCTGCCTTTGCGGGGCGTAGTTGTTTATCCAATGATGTGGCTGCCTTTGCCCATCGGCCAAAAACGCAGTATTCGTCTGGTGGAAGACAACCTGCCCAGCAACCGTATTATTGCGCTGGTCACCAGCAAAGATGAGTCGGTCGAAGAGCCGAAGCCCGATCAGATTCATCTGATTGGTACGGCTGCGCAAGTCCATCGTGTGCTCAAGACGCCAGACGGGACGATCCGTCTCTTGGTGCAGGGTATGGAACGCGTGCGCATCATGGAATTTATCCAAGATGAACCTTACCTGCGCGCGCGCATGGAAGTGATTCCAGAGACGATTGAAGACAACCTGGAGATGGAAGCGCTGATGCGCGCCGTTCAGGAACTCTTCCGCAAGCTGATCGATCTGGAACCACAAATGCCAGATGAACTGGCGGTCATGGCGCTTAATGTCGAAGATGCCCGCCAACTTGCCTATCTAGTGGCCGGCAGTATGCGGCTAAAAACGGAAGAATCGCAAAAACTGCTCGAAATGGACAGTGTCCACGACAAGCTGATGCGCTTGACTGTCTTGCTCAAGAAGGAAGTGGAAGTCCTCGAACTGGGGCGCAAAATCCAGTCCGAAGCGCAAGGCGAGATGGAAAAGATGCAGCGCGAATTTTTCTTGCGCGAGCAGATGAAGGCGATTCAGAAAGAACTGGGCGACGAGGACGAACAAGCCACCGATATTCGCGAGCTAGAAGAACGCATTAGCGCCGCCGGGATGGCCGAGGAAGCCGAAAAGGAAGCCCGCCGCGAACTGGATCGCATGCGGCGCATGCCCATTCAGGCCGCCGAATATAGCGTGATCAAAACGTATCTGGACTTGATGGTGAGCTTGCCCTGGCAAAAGACTACTGTCGACAGCCTGGATATTCCCCATGCACGCCAGGTATTGGATGAGGATCATTACGGTCTGGAAGACATCAAAGATCGCATTCTTGAATTTTTGGCGGTGCGTAAGCTGCGCGCCGAGCGTAAAGATGAGCGCGACGAAAATGAGGATGTGCGCGACAAAATCCGCCGCGAACGCGAGGGGGTGGTGCTCTGTTTTGTAGGGCCGCCCGGCGTTGGTAAGACCAGCCTGGGCATCAGCATTGCGCGGGCGATGAACCGCAAATTTGTCCGTCTCGCCTTGGGCGGTATTCGCGACGAGGCGGACATTCGTGGTTTCCGCCGCACCTACATCGGCTCGATGCCGGGACGTATTATTCAAAGTCTGCGTCGGGTCGAGACCCGCAATCCGGTCTTTATGCTGGACGAGGTAGACAAGTTGGGGCGCGATTTTCGCGGTGACCCGAGCAGCGCGCTGTTGGAAGTGCTCGATCCCGAGCAAAATCGCGAGTTTCGCGATCACTACCTGGATGTGCCTTTTGACTTGAGCCAGACCATGTTCATCACCACCGCCAACGTGTTGGACACGATCCCGCCGCCATTGCGCGACCGCATGGAAATCATCGATCTGAGCAGCTATACGGATGCGGAGAAGATTAAGATTGCCCAGGGCTATCTGATCCCACGCCAGATCAAAGAGAATGGGCTGCGCAGCGGAGAAGTTCAGTTTACCGAAGCGGCGTTGCACGAGGTGATCCAAGGCTACACGCGCGAAGCGGGTGTGCGCAATCTGGAACGTAGCATTGGTAAAATTTGTCGCAAGTTGGCCGCTAAAGTAGCCGCCGGCCAGGCAAGTGAACAGACCAAGATTGATGTCGCTGATGTTGTGGTCTACTTGGGCAAGCGCGAAGTCTACAGCGAAGAAATTGTCGAACGCACCGAAATGGCTGGCGTTGCGATTGGCCTCGCCTGGACTGCTACCGGTGGTGATATTATGTTCTTTGAAGCCACCAAAGTGCCGGGTGAAAAGGGCTTTACCCTAACCGGCCAGTTGGGTGATGTGATGAAGGAGAGCGCGCAAGCGGCACTCAGCTATGTGCGCAACCGCGCGGCCTCGCTGGGGATCGATCCGGACTTCTTCAAACGGTCAGATATTCACCTGCATATTCCTGCCGGCGCCATTCCCAAAGATGGACCCAGCGCGGGCATTACTATGGCAACGGCCTTGGCCAGCCTGCTCACCGGCCGTCCGTTGCGCCCTTACTTGGGCATGACTGGTGAGATCACGCTGCGTGGTAAAGTGTTGCCGATTGGCGGGATCAAAGAGAAAGTACTGGCCGCTGCCCGTTTTGGACTCAAGACTATTATCCTGCCCAAGCGCAATGAAGCGGATCTGGACGATGTGCCAGAAGCCGTGCGCAAAGAGATGAAATTCATCTTGGTTGATACGGTGGATGAAGTGCTGGCCGCGGCGCTGGAGCCTTTGGAAGAAGCGCCGAAAGCAGAAGAAGAGAATATAAAAAAGCCGCTCGCACCTTTACCAGTGTTGCCAAGCAGTCGCGTTAAACGACGAGGTGGTAAGTCGTTGCCGGAATTACCGGCTTAAGTTGTAGTGTAGATGATGGGATTAAGCAATTGGAAATCGTAATAATCCACGAAGGACACGAGGAAAGGCTAATTTCGTGTCCTTCGTGGATTATTACGATTTCCAATTGCCTTAAGAAGTATATTTTTAAGCCCACCGTCTAGCAATATTTGTTGAAACGCTCTGCGTTTCTTGTGTCCTACACCGGTTTAAGATATTATCGAAGTGTTGAACAAGATTTGTGCCATCAATAATTGGGTACTTATTGTTACCATGATGGATGGGCCAGAAATTTTGACCATTACGAACCCGTTGTAGGAGTTAATTTGGAGGATTGATATATTTTGTGACTAGAAAAAGAAAACCGAATACGAACGCGCAGGCCAAACCTACCCCTGTTGCTGCTCCGGTCGCGAGCCAGCCAGTAAACCCGGTGCCTGGCAAGCCCGCCCGTAAGTGGTATAAGGTAGATTTACACCTGCACACCCCTGCCTCGCATGACTATGAAGAACCGCAACTCACTTATTTGGATTGGATGAGGGCTGTCGTAGCCAAGGGTGTAGAGATTGCGGCAATTACCGATCATAACACGGTTGCTGGGGTTGCGGCCATTCGCCACGAATTTGAATGGCTGACGCGACTGGAGAAGGATGGCCGTTTGACGGATACCGAGCGAACTCAGTTAGCTGAATGGCGCGATTTGGCCGGAAAGGTTTTATTGCTACCCGGTTTTGAATTTACAGCTACCTTTGGCTTTCATATTTTAGCTCTTTTTCCGCCGGAAACCTCGCTTCGCCACCTGGAACATGTGTTATTGACCCTGAATGTACCCGCCGACAAACTCGACCTGGGGAGCACGGAAACGGGCGCCAGCACCGACGTTTTAAGCGCCTACCGGATCATCCGCGAAGCTGGCGGTCTGGTAATTGCGGCTCATGCCAATAGCACCCACGGTGTCGCGATGCGCGACTTCCCCTTTGGTGGTCAAACTAAAATTGCCTACACCCAGGATTCTAACTTGGACGCGCTCGAAGTGACCGATTTGGAGAGTCGTCGCTATTCAACGGCGCGCTTCTTCAACGGTAGCAAGATCGAGTATCCGCGCCGCATGCACTGTATTCAGGGCAGCGACGCACATCGCGTCAATGTGGATGCCAAAAATGTCAAACGGCTTGGCATTGGTGAGCGGGCAACCGAGATGGCATTGGACGTTGCTTCTTTCGATGCGATCAAGACTTTGCTCCAGAGCACACAATTTGATCGTACGCGCCCGGCGCGGCCCAAGGATGTCCCTTTTGACCCCCTTATGGCCGCCCGCGCTGAAGGACCCAGCATCGTCCAGAGTTTCCATGAATCAGCCAGCCAACGCAGTGGCAAACTGGCCGGTATCCTAGCCGATGTTTGCGCCTTTGCTAACACGGCAGGTGGCACGATCTTTATCGGCGCTAGCCCGCGCAAGGATAAGCCCAAAGGCTTACCCAATCCAAAAGAGGTGGAAGCTGAAGTGCGCGCCGCCTTGGTCGATCGTTTGACCCCACCTTTGGAAGTGAAAGTGGACACTTTCCAAAGCGAAGAAGTGCAAGTTTTGCGTCTGCGTGTCCCCAAAGGCAATGACCGTCCCTACTGTCTCGACGATAACAAGTTCTACGTGCGCGATGAGACTGAGACAAGCTTGGCGGTGCGCGATGAGATTGTCGCGTTGGTGCGTGAAGTGTTAGAGTCAGCTTCTGTGGCGCAGCCTGCGCTCCAAGAAACGAGCACTGCCGCTGCTGTTAGCCGTGGAAAACCCGAGTATCGGGATCGGCGGCGCGGGCGTGGGCGGTTGGGAGAAGAGCCAAGCGACAACGACAAAGTGACAGAGGGTGCAACCTCGCTCGCTGAAGTTGATACGCTAGGCGAAGCCAGCCAATCCGACGATGCCTTCTATTTGCCACAAATCGGTGTGGAAATTGTCGAAACCGGTGACCGCAGTGGCCATCATTTCTACAGCGTGCGCGACTTGCGTAACGGTCATATTATCAAAAATGTGACGCGCCGTGGCGCGCGCAAACTGTGGAATTACGCGATCCAGCAGCATGAGGACAACCCGATCAACCAGCGCAAGATTGAATGGCGCGGCAACATTGGGTTGGTGCGTGCCGAGAAACGTGCTGGCAAAACGCGCTATGATCTGGCCTTGCGCGAAGGTGAGCGTGTGCGCGTCTTCTACGGTGTAACTGACGATGGTATGGAAGGCGACTGGACAGTCTTTGTTCAAGAAGAAGAGCAACTGGCTCAGGAAGAGCAATAAAGCGGAGTAACTAGCACACTTGGGCGGAAATAACCATACTATTCTCCGGTGAATCAGTAGTGAATCAGTAGTGAATCAGTAGGACAGTGAGACAGTACAAACACTGTTCTACTGTCCTACTGATTCACTGTCTTACTTACGCCCAAGTGTA
>JBBRVA010000282.1:0-9237 GCA_038247295.1 Caldilineales bacterium
CCCATCGGAAAGGCGATAAAGACCAAAAAACCAATGATGAATGGCGCAGCAAAAAGGTAACCTTCCAATATTTCGCGGCGACGAAAAGAGTTTGCAGCCATATCACTCTTACCCTCTATACTGATCCAGTAGGCCCTATACAGTCACCTGTGGATTGACCTCTGATAATTCCACAAACAAGGTTGACGGCAAGTCAAAAAATGCGGCCAGCCGATTAGCCTGTTCCGCATACAATGGCTGCTCCTCATCCAGGGCTGCGATCACTGCTGCTTTTGTTTTAAACACGGGCAGCAAATCGTCCTCGGTTAATCCGGCTTCTGTCATCATGGTTCGGAGCAACGCAACACCGCGCAATTCGAACTGTGCATCTGGATAATATTCGTCTTCGTATGCCATAACCAACGTACCAAGCAATGTCAGCAAGTCCTGTTCATCAACCGTTAAATTACCTTTGTCAATCAGTTGATTGATTTGCGCTACAGTGGCGTCATATGCTGCTTGATTTGCAATCGGTCGGGGCCGAAACACTTGTAGCAAGCTATCATAATCAAGCATTCCATTCGTCATCTTTCCATTCTCCTCGGTCATACACCGCATGCGTCAATCCATGGCGAATATAAACCCGCTGCAACCGATATTCTATACGAGCGATGAGCCGGTAGTTTCCGCCGCCAATATTAAACACGGTTAAGCGTCCGACCAGGTCCGCTGCAGGATAATCACGCCGCAGATCTGCAAAGTGACTCTACTGGGCGTTTTTTACACGAGTAAACTAGTGCGCAATGGGTTCTCGGCCGGCGGATATTCTTCCCAGAACCATTGCAGCGTTTTTCTCGTGATAATATGCATTTCTGCAACCTTTTTGATTCACCAGTATTATTGTACCAGAAAAATGGGAGATTGACGGCCAATGTCAATCTCCCATTCTATCATTTACTCGCCCAATACTCATCCAACAATTTCTGCACGCCCTCATCCACCAACGGCAGCACGTCGGCAGCGCTGGCAGTGCCGGCCATCAATGGATCCCAGCCCACAGGCTTGACCACTTCGTTCCAATACTGGGAACGCGGCAGACCGCTGATGATGTCGGCTTCGCCCGTGTTAAAGGCGGTGATAAAGGCAGCCGTATTAGTCAAACCGTGATTCTTCTGCACGATGGGTGCCCAGAAGCTCTCGACCAAGTCCACATTGTTGGGAATGCGCCCTGTAATCGCAGAGAAGATCTTCTGGCCGTCTTCGCCGCTGGCAAACTTGATAAATTCCCAGGCCGCATCGACCGGCGCATTGGAGAACGCTACCAACCCTTCGGCCCAGCCACGATGGGGGCGTTCTGCATCCTCTTGCTTGGGCATAAGCACGACATCAAAATCGACTGCCGCGCCTTGATCGCGCTTTTCCTGCGTCACCATTTGCGGGAACCACCACGGCCCTTCGTACTTCATGGCCGACTGGCCGGCCTCGATGCCGCCCGAACCAGCCGACAGATCGGCGGGCGCAGGGCTGATGCCCATCGTGTGGTAGAAATCGCTCGCCACCATCTGCACAATGTCGATGATCGGTTGTTGGGTGAATTGCGACGTTTTCGGGTCGATCAGCGCATCAAATTCCTGGGCGCCCGTGCCGCGGATCCAGTGAATGTCGCGGAACCAGTTGCCATTGGTCTGATAGCCCCACTGCTTTTTGTCGCCATCGGTCTTGGTCAATTGTTCGGCAATCGTCACGAATTCTTCGAAGGTCCAATCGTCGGTGGGGTAGGCGATGCCCGCTTCATCGAACGGTTTCTTCGCATAGAACATCACCATTGTCGCCAACTGCATTGGCACCAGGTAGGTATCGCCGTTGCGTTCGGTGTAATCTTTGATCACTTGTGCATCGGCCCATGCATAGTTGAAATCGTCGCGCGCGCGCAACGCATTTAACCCGGCTAATACCCCATTTTCGGCAAAGAGTTGGTAGCCCCAGCCCTGCATCGAAGCCAGGCTGGGATTGCTGCCACCGGCGTATTGGGTCTGCAAGGTAGCATAATAGGTTTCGTCATTGGGCAAGAAGAGCGCTTCCACGGTTACTTCAGGGTTGCGCTTGACATACTCATCGGCCAGGGCTTGAAAGGCGGGCTGATCGGCCTGACCAAAGGCCATCACTGTCAAGCTGGCGGCTTCGGCGGCCGGCGCGGCGGCCTGATCACCACCGGCTGCGGCCGGCTGATTGGATGTAGCAACCGGTGCACAGGCCACCAGCATCAATGTCGCGGCGCCGGAACCGCTGACGCGCAAGAATGCACGGCGTGAGAGCGTTTGTGACAAGACTTTATTCTTTTCGTTCATCTGTTCCTCCTTGAAAATAAAGAATTTAAAATTGTATGGGATGATCTATGGAGATTTGTAAACTATAACTGCAAGCTGCGGACAATTATGTGGCACAAGCGTAACCGCCGCTTTTTCTCTTCGTTTCCTCGCCGCAAAGGTGCCAGGGCTGCGCCCCCGGAACAGCGCGTTTGCTGGCAAGCACGCTTTTGGCTGATGAGACTTCTATTTTATGTCTGCTCGCGCATAACGGCACGAATTTCACGGAAGCCAATCGGTGTAATACGTTCTGCGGCCAGGAAATCCCGTAAACGCTTGGATTGAAAATACTCGTGCTCAAAGGTGCGCCAATAGGCTCGGTCAGGTTCCATGGCTTCAATCTCGCCTGGCGCGTTGGGATGCAGACTAAAATAGGTGACGCCCGGTGCCAAATTGTGCAAAATCTCTTCGTAGATAACCGCGCGTCCCTGTTCCCAATCTTGCACATGATAGCCGGGCGTGATGCGAAAATAATCAACCAATGGCATCCCGCGTGCCTCGACTTGCGCGACGAGCGCCGCCCATCCGGACGGATCGCGGGGCGCCAAACCCAATGTGCGCATGTAGTCGTCAATTTGCCTTGTTAGCAGCACGGGCACGCCATACTGAAAACCGAATTCAATATAACTGGGCAAAAGTTCATCTAAAAGGGCGACGCCCATGTGCGTATCAAGATGAGTAAAATCTACACCCGCCGTTCGCGTTCGCTCAATCTGAGCTTGCATCTCTTGGCGTGCAGCCGCAACGTTCAAATGCTCTTGCACGGCTGGCACGCGCCGCCAGAAGTAGCCTTCATCGTCGATCAGTCCGCTGTCTGCCGCGCGGGTGGTGATGGGCCCCCAGCGGTAGCTTGACCATTCGCTGGTCAAGGTTAGATGTACGCCTACATCCAGCGCCGCATTGTAGGCACAATGGCCCAAAATCTCCGGCGCCCAAGGACAAGGCACCATGATCGAACCAGTTTTGACAATAGCGGCCGCCTGCAAGGCCAAGAATGCCCGGTTGCTGCCATGACACATACCAACATCATCGGCATGAAAGATGACCAGGCGGTCTTCGGGTCCGTAACCGAGCTTTGTAACAAGTGGATTCAACACAAAAATGTATCCCCAGTGCGCTAGGCGTAAGGCCAGATTAACAGATGTTGGTAACGATGATGGTAATAGGCTGGTAACAAAAAGGTAACATGCTCGCCAAGGCTAACCCCAAGTTCGTTGCGCTTAATTTTGGCTCATCGGTCAAACTGTACAAATCCATGTTGTGCCGCTTCGCAAAATAGTGCACTTTAACACTTTCAGCCGCTGAGCGTTGCTTTTACTGCCAGATGAAAGTGCGTGTCTCACTGGGAGGGCTGGCCGCTTCAAGGACGGTTTGTCCGTTAGGGGCTATTTTGACGCGTACAACTGTTACCTGCCATGTGTAGGTAACAGACTGACCTTGGGCCGGGGCTGCATCGGTTTCCAAACGGTGGCTGGTGGCTTTGGTCCAGACACTGGGGATGGATTGCCCATTATCTGACTGAATCAAGACTACGTACCATTCATTCGGTGCCAAAACATCCACGCTGATCCAACGTAAGAGCACTGCTTCATCGCGTGCCATCGTAGCTGCATCAGCTGGACCAATGGAGCGGGGTTCAATATAGATTGTATTGGCGTTTTCTGACGTTGTATTTGCTGCGCCAGTGGGCGATTGGGTTGTACTCTCCAGCGCTGCTTGCGCCAGTTGCGAGACCGGAATAATTAGAACATCGCCGGGCCGGATCAGGGCATCTTGGGCTAGATTATTGGCTTGCAGAATGGCACTACTCGTGCTGCCAAAAGTTAAAGCTATCGAAATGATCGTATCACCAGGACGTACGGTATATTGGGGCTGTTCGGTAACGGTCGAGGGCGTCGGCGCGGTTTCTGCTCGCGCCACGGGAATAATCAGTTCTTGGTCGATCTGGATAAATTCATCCGTCAATCCATTGGCTGCTTGTAATTCCTCGACACTGATGTCATAAATGCCAGCAATTTCCAATAAGGTTTCGCCCGCTTGGACAGCGTGGGTGATGTACGTTGGCGCCGCCTTCGTCGGTTCTGCTGCAACAGTGGGTGTAATTGTAACCGTCGGCATAATCGTCGCCCCCAGCAGAGGTACGTCACCGGGTAAAATACCTTGCGCGGCGGCGTCATCTGGGTTTTGTTGGGGTTGGCTGCCCAGGCGCCACCACAATGCCAATACAGCAACGACAGCCAGCACCAAAACGACATCCATCCAGGCAATGCGTTGTGCGCGCCGAGGCTGGATGCGCAGATTATGCCCGCACATAAAACAACTGTCGGCGTCGCGAGCTACACGCGTGCCACAATTGGGGCAGCGCCGCTCGACGCTAATGGGGGAAGCCTGTTCGCGTGTCATAATAACCGCATTATAGCATTAGCTTCAGTGCAAAGCGAAAGTTGATATGGGGCGAACTAATGACTTACAAAAAATAGCAAGGTGAATTGGTGTTTCCAATCCGCCTTGCTATTTCCATTCCTTTTGTGTCTACAGCAAATCTACTGCGTTGCCGTGCGTTCGTTCTACACCAGCTGCTATTGTCCGTTGAGCGTCAGTAAGTAAGCGACGACGTCGGCAATATCCTGCTGGCTCATTCGTTGGGCAAAATCCTTGGGCATGATACCACTGGGGAAATTGGGCACTTCATAGGCCGCAGGATCAGTGATACTGAGATAAAGGTAGAGGGCTGGGCTTTCACCTGGGACGCGGTTCGTTGCCGTATCAGCGACGTTATGCCAGGTGGGGCCGGTCAAGACGATGGCTGGATCTGGATTGTGGCAACCGGCGCAACCATTGACCAGCGACAGCGTTTCCGCATTGGCCGGGTTCGCTGCTGCCAATGCTGTCGCAAAATCTGCCGGCAGACCCAGCGTTACGGAAACAGGCGTTAAGTCCGCCAAGGCCAGCGGTTCTGGCGTCGGCTCCACTTTGATCTCGCCATCGGCCTCAATCTGTGCTAGTACGGCGCCCAAGCGGGGCGAAATAAGCGGCGTATCAGCTTCCGGCACACAGCTTGTGATCAGGAAAACTGCTACGATCAACAACATGGGCATTACAACTGCAACACGTCGATAGTGCAACAGAGACTTCATTACGTCCTCCGAAGATGCTCTGAATCGGTAAATGGGTGAGCGTTAGTACGCCGAATAGTGTAACATAGATGATCACTCAGAGCAACTTAGCCAACTATCTGCGCAATAATTCACAAATGTTGCTGTCCAATAGTGATAAACAGAGGACCAGTCCTCAATGATTGAACCGCGCAGCCAATAGGATTATGGCAACTTGTTGGTAACATCAACAATGTTAGAAAAATCTTAGCAATTTGGTGTATAATCAGCAGGAGCGAACGGATTACTTAGTGGTGCGGGGTGGTTATCATGCCAACAAAACTCTACGATGTAGACTTCTCGCAGTGGGCGGTAGCCCAAGCCGAACACCTGCGCAATGAAGAATACGCCGAGCTTGATCTGAACAACCTGATCGAGGAAATCGAAGATATGGCCGGGCGCCATCGCGATGAACTCCATAACCGTTTTGTGCGAATTATGACGCATCTACTCAAGATCGAATGTGAACCGGATAGCAGAGCTGTAAGAGGTTGGAAGGAAGAAATACAGACTTATCGAGGTGATTTATTGCACATGCTCAAGCGTAATCCCAGCCTGCGGGCGAGCGCCGGCGATTATGTGGCAGAAGCCTACCAGACAGCTAGACGCGTCGCTGCCGCTGGCTCTGATTGCTCGATTGAAGACTTTGCGGAGGTTTGCCCCTGGACGGCTGAACAGGTTTTGGATCTGAATTGGTTGCCTTAGCAATTTTCTATCAATGAGTAATACATGTTTCTGACTTTCTGAAAGAAATCGAGTGAGTTGCGTGTTGGGTTGAAAGCTGTACCTCGTGTGATGAGCGTCTGCTTGAGATTAAGGAACAACAGCCACCTGCTAGCAATATCAACAATGTTAGCGAAATCTGAGCGATTTGGCTTATAATGATTGGGAGCGAACGGCCAAAAGGTTCAGAGGAAGGGTCAAATCTCTTATGACAAATACAATCTATCGCACTGACTTCTATGCGTGGACATTGCGCCAGGCTGATTTGTTGCGCAATGAGGATTACGCCGACTTGGACCGGGTTTACTTGATCGAGGAGATCGAATCGATGGGAGCCAGCGAGCGCCGTGAGTTAGATCACAGATTAACGACCATCATGGAGCATCTGCTCAAGCTCACCTGCGAGTCGCAGAGTAGCGCACGTGCCAAATGGAAACGTACGGTGCTAACCCAGCGCATCGATCTATCTAAGCTTCTGCGCGGGAATGCGACCTTGCGCGCAACGGTCGCCAACTTTATTGAAGATGCTTATCAAGACGCTCTGAAACTGGCGGTTGCTGGAACAAGGTGTTCGCGTGATAACTTCCCTGCTCATTGCCCCTGGACGGCTGAGCAGATTCTCGACGAGGAGTGGTTGCCATTATGAAACTAGATCAAAAAATTCTAGCTAGACTAGATGAACTAATTCAAATGGGTGAGCGAGTCACGAAGAATGGACGAGGGAATCAGTTTAGTAAAACTGATGTAGAAGATATGCTCAAATACATCCGCTCCTTCATGGAAACCCACTTTAGCTAAGTAGTGCGTTGGGGTGACACGCCTGTATTAGCAGTCGAAGAGTGTGGGAGATAAGGATGCGAAGTTGCTTTTGCACTACATGGATATGCCGCAATCCAAGATTCTATCATAATTTCGCCGGGCTAAAGTAATGTTGAGGCGAAAACTGTACGTCGTGTGACTGGCATATGTTCGGGCTTGAAGCATAATATGCCCACTGTTAACAATGTTAGCAAGCCCGCAGTAATTGATTGATAATCAGCAGGAGCGAACGGATTACTTAGTGGTGCGGGGTGGTTATCATGCCAACAAAACTCTACGATGTAGACTTCTCGCAGTGGGCGGTAGCCCAAGCCGAACACCTGCGCAATGAAGAATACGCCGAGCTTGACATTGACAATCTTATTGATGAACTAGAGGCAATGGCAGCTAGGGATCAGCGAGAACTCACTAGACGCCTGGGGTGCATTACTGAACATTTTTGGAAGTTGAGTTGTGAACCAAACAGTGATGCGGTGAACAACTGGAAAACGACTATTACCAACCAGGGAGCAGAACTGTGGATATTGTTGAAGGAAAACGCTACGTTGCGCAGTCGTACTGAAGACTTTATTCCTGACACTTACCTTCTAGGTTTGCGCTTTGCCGACGGTAAGATGAAATGCAAAGTCGGGGAATTCCCAGCGCGTTGCCCCTGGACAAGTGAACAGTTGCTAGATCCTAACTTCTGGCCATAGATACGGAGTGGTTATCATGACAAATACAATCTATCGCACTGACTTCTATGCGTGGACGAAACAACAGGCAGCCTTGATCCAGGCCGAGGAACTGGAGAAGCTGGATCTGCCCAACCTAGCCGAGGAGATCGAATCGATGGGAGCCAGCCAACGAAACGCACTAACGAGCCGGCTAAAAGTCCTGTTGATGCACTTGCTTAAGTGGCGCTATCAGCCGGAGAAAAACATAGGGCCATCTTGGCAGAATACGATAGACGAACAGCGTTCAGAAATTTCAGATTTGCTGGAAGACAACCCAAGCCTAGGCCCAGAGGTGCCAGAACAATTCGCAAAGGCGTACCCGCGGGCGCGTCGCGATGCCGCGAAGGAGACTAAGTTGCCGCTATCCACCTTCCCAGTTAACTGCCCGTGGACGGTTGAGCAGGTTCTTGATGATGAGTGGTTGCCATGACAACGAATCTCTATGATAGGGAAGAAGAAGTCAACCAAGTGTTCGGTAGAGAAATTTACTATGAAGCGCACAAAGCAGCGCTTTTAATTCTCGTTAGTGGTAGCAACAATAGAAGCCGCCTGCTCAAGTGAGCAGGCGGCTTCTATTGTTGCTACCACTAATTCTTTTAGTATCCCCGAGAGGATTTGAACCTCTGACCTTTTGGTCCGCAACCAGATGCGCCAAAACGAAACCGCCAGACTGGTTGTTGGCGTTTCCAGGTGTAACCAATCGGACTGCGGTTTTGCCCAACCAAGAGGGTTTTAATTTGCGCAAGATCGTTCCCGTCGAGTGATAAGGATAGGCGCGCGCCAGATTATCGCTCGACAGGCGAAAAACCTGACCCAAAGGTCTTTTAGATTTGATGCTTTTACCTGTCGAACGATAACAACGAATTATCACTCGACCACCCTGCGTCGCCGACGCATTGACAACCTTCCCGCAATGCAATACAATGTCAAACATTGTATTGCATTGTTTCGTTTGATGGACAGATCATGAACGCGTATCGCTTCTGGTGGGACAACCAAAATATTGAGCATATTGCCGATCATGGCGTCGAACCTGCCGAAGCGGAAGCCGTGCTTGACAATGCCAAGCTGATTCGAAAAGCCGGGCGAGGCAAATATATCGCCTATGGACAAACCGATAGCGGACGCTACCTGATGGTCGTCTATGCGCCCAAAGAGGACAATCGCGTCCGGGTGATCACGGCTCGCGATATGATTCCCCGCGAAAAGCGCCAGTTTCGTTCCTGATGGATAAATAAGCATGCCAAAACTACCAGAATTTCAAAGCGACGAAGACTTGATCGAGTGGTTCGATACCCATGACACAGCCGACTATATCGCTGATATGGAGCCAGCCGACCAAGGATTCCCTGTGATCCGGACCGTTTTTCCGACCAGCCCGGTTGACCTACGCCTACGCACGGACTTCCTGGCCGCCATCGAAACCCTTGCCACCCGGCAGGGCGTCCCCTACCAACTGCTCCTCCAGCGTTGGTTGCG
>JBBRVA010000283.1:0-9236 GCA_038247295.1 Caldilineales bacterium
GAAGTTGAGCAGACCGAAGTTGTAGTCGTCTGTCTCGACTTCGCGGGCATCGTAGACTTGAAAGCCCATCTGGCCAAAGATGTCGAGAATCTCGCGCATCGTGGCAGTGGTCGGATGCAGCTTGCCAACCGTCTGTGGTCGTCCAGGTAAGGTTACGTCGATGCCTTCGGCGCTTAGGGCGCGCGCAATTTCAATTTGTTTGATCTGCTCCTGGCGCGCTTGCAACGCGGTCTCCAAGGCGACCTTGACCGTGTTCGCCACTTGCCCGGCGACGGGACGTTCTTCTTTGGAAAGCTGGCCCAGCCCGCGCAGCATACCGGTCAGCTTGCCCTGGCGGCCCAAATATTCGCGATACCAGGCTTCGCTCTCTTCGGTGCTGTGGGTCTGTGCCAATGCGGCGCTGGCTTCTTGGCGCAATTGCTCTAGGTCTTGCAATAATGTGCTCATCACTCTTCAACCTTGTGGATTGTATTCATTATTTATCAACAACAAAACTCTACTACAAAACATTTTTGAACCGCAAAGGACGGGAAGAGCGCAAAGGTGTTCGGTGTCATTCTTCGCGCACTTTGCGTCCTTTGCGGTAAGCTTGATCCTTTCGAAGCAGACGCCAGCAATAACTGGGTAAATCTCTGATTCTCACCACCATGTTTATGCAATGACGCCGGACAGAAAATCACCATCGACTGCCTCTAAATCAACAGGTGTTATCCGATTATGCAAATCGACAGCGTCAGGCGCAACGGCCATCACGCGCAGATAATTGTCGGTCAACCCACTCCACAGTTGGCCGGGCTGATCCGTTAGCGGTCGACCTTCACCTTCCCATAGCACCGGACGCTGCGTGCCGATAAAACGCAATCGCTCCGCCTGGCCGGTGCGCGCCACGCGCGCTTGCACTTGGTGCAGCCTTTCCTTTTTCAGCGCAGTGGGCACGACATCGGCAAAATTAGCCGCCGCTGTCCCTTCGCGGGCGCTAAATGGAAAAATGTGGGCGTGGGCAAAACGCATCTCTTCGACAAATTGCATACCCTCGGCAAAATCGGCTTCACTCTCGCCGGGAAAACCGACAATCAAATCAGTGGTTATCACCAGATCCGGAATTGCGACGCGCGCATCGGCGACCAGACGTCGAAACGTAGCCGTCGTACAGCGGCGTGCCATGCGTCGTAATTGGCGATCCGTGCCAGCCTGCAGCGGCAGGTGCAGATGGGGGCAAAGCCGTCCTGGCCAGCGTTGCCATAGCTCAAAGAAACCATCGGCCAATTCCCACGGTTCTAAACTGCTCAAGCGCAAACGGGGAATATCGGTATCGGCCAGAATCGCATCGACTAATTCTTTCAAATCGGTGCGCTGATCAGGCGCCAGATCGCGACCATAACTGCCCAAATGCACGCCAGTGAGCACCGCTTCTTGTACGCCGTCAGCGGCCCATTGTTGGATTTCATCCACAACATTCTGTAGAGGCCGGCTGCGACTCTCACCGCGCGCAACGGTGACAATACAGAAAGTGCATTTATTGTTACAGCCATCTTGCACTTTGATAAAGGCGCGCGTGCGTTCGCGGCGCGCCGCGTTTTCAGCTTCTAACGCGACAAATGGGTTGCCATTCGGCTCTAGCCGCGCTAGATCGTCCGGACTGTCGAGCTCGGCGCTCCACGGTTCCAGCAGCGTGTGCAGCAAATCCTTCTGATCATTATTCGCCACCAGGGCCACACCGGGCAAAGCGGCTGCTTCCTGTGGCTTTAGTGTCGCCCAACAGCCTGTGACGGCGATGCGCGCGTGCGGATTGACGCCGTGCAGGTGGCGCACCTGTTTACGGCTGCCGCGCACCGCGTCGGCGGTGACGGCACAGGTGTTAAATACGATTACCTGGGCGTGCTCCGGCGCGCTCACCGTCTGATGGCCAGCGGCACGCAACTGCCCAGCCAGGGTTTCAATTTCGCTATAATTTAGGCGGCAGCCAATTTGGTCAAGATAGATACGCATATCAGTTTTCGTCAAATAGCTCTGCAAGCGGGAGCGAAAAGTCAGCGAGAATGCCTTCACCCTGTACGATGTCGTGGTGTTTCAATTTGATGAACCCGGTCGCAGAACGATAGATTGAGACCGTATGATTTGCAGGGTCTACAATCCACACGCGGTCTACGCCAATCCCGAAATATTCTTCGATCTTCTCCTGTACATTATGCCAGCGATCACTAGGGGAAAGAATTTCGACGATCAATTCTGGAGCCGCCCTTAAATATCCTCTGGGTCGCGCCGGTTGTCGAACATAGGAGATGAACGCTACATCCATACCACGTACCGAATCTGGGTTACGATGTGTATAAACACCCGCCTCGCCACCAGTCACCCAACCAAGTTTGCGGGGAATCACAAACGTTTGCAAATACCAAATCAGCAAAGCTTGGACTATCCCGTGATCGTTACCGGGCGGTGTCATCGGTACAATTCTCCCCTGGACTAATTCACAAGGCCCGCTATTGCTCATGGTGAGCAACGCTTCTCCCGTAATCAAGGTTGGCTCGGCCAGCACGCTTGCCATGTTACCCCCTTTGCTCGCTTCGACTGACGGTCAAAATAATAGGCCAAGTATAGCATAAAAATACGTAACTATTCAGCTTACTACAGCGGATTTAGATAGAAACGGATTTTGTCAACACCGCCAACCATCCGTTCCTATCTAAATCCGCTGTAGTAATTTATAGCCTGAACAGTTACAAAAATACTGTGATTTGTATTGCGACTAAGATTACAAGATTCCTCGGCGTTGAGAGAGCTTGCTACTGTCGGCAGCTAATTTAATTGTGCCAAACCCAGCGAAGCTACGCCTCAAGCCGATAAGGCAGTATACACGGATAGGGAAAAACATGGATAGAAATGACTAAAAATATCCGTGTTTTTCCCTATCCGTGTATACTAGAAATTGCTTTAGCCCATAACATACCTTACGCGGGCAAATCATCCTCACCGGTCGCCGTTTCACTTGCCCGCAATCGCCGTGTGCAGTGCTGCCAACTCTTCCAGCAATTGATCCCTTTCCCCTGGCCGCAACGCATGATATTTCTGCTCTAACTGTTGCAGCAGGCGCAGAGCCTTGACCGCCACGGCCAACTCTTCGGGGATAACGGCTTTTGCCTGGCGAAGCAGATTGTAGGCCCGCTCCATATCTCCCGCATCACGTGCATAGTCGGCGGCTACTTCCAACTCACCCAATTGCTCCCACACAACTGAAGCCTCCTGTAGGTTCCCATTGTAACTTGTTACCAATGCGCGGAACTTGGCAATTGGCTTATCATCCAGCTTACGTTTACCCTGTTCCACGAGCAGAGCCAGCCGGTTTTCCAGATCCCACAAATGGTCATCGAGGGCAGGATAGGCCGTCAGATCAGCAAACTCTTGGCCGACCAAGGCCCAGCGATAATACAAATCTGTTTGTTGATGCAAGCTGGCGAATGTCTCCTCCAGCCAATGGCGGCCGTAGATATAGGCATTCTGATCCAAATTAAGCGGGCGCAGCAAGCCCAGATAGCGTCCGGCAAAAGTTAAGAGAATTTCGAGCTGGCTCGCGGTTAGCCCTTTATGCTGCGGCAATTTTGTATAGCGCTCGGCCAGCAAATGCAACGCCGACGCCCCCACCCCATCCGATTGACGCGCCATTGCCCGGGCGGCCTCAATCAGCAATGTCGCGGCTTGCTGGGCGTCTGCTTCGGTATAATCACCATCGATCAGATATCCGGCCCATTGCCAGGCAATGGTGGTCTGCGCCTCGTCTAGTTCGGCAGCCAAGCTGGGCTCGACGAAAATTAGTTCGGCGTGTGAGCGGGCCGCAGAGAGGGTTTGATAGGCTGGTTTGAACTGGTGCTGCTGCAACTGTTCCTGGGCCTGCACCAATTGACGACGCACCTGCACAGCAATCACCTGGCCGATGGCGATGGCTTGATCTTCCACTTGTTCTTCCAATAACGGATCGCCAAAAGCAGTGGCCAATTGGTGCGCGATACGGTTGCGAGCATAGGCTTGCTGCCATTGATCTTGCTGCAAGAAACTATCCGCTTCCTGGATGTGGCCGTCGATAAATTGCGCCTGCGCATCCCGTTGCAGGGCATGGTCGCCCAATTGCACGGCCAGGTCGTAACCGCGCCGGTTGCGCCGGTAGCCCTGCTCCCAAAGCGCGTTGGCAAAGAGATCATCGACTTCATCTAGATAGCCTTCGATCGCCTCGATCTCAGACATCTCGTCGAGTTGTAAAAGCTCAACCAGATCGGCCCATGCAACGGCCAGCGTGCCAGCCACGTGCGAAATCGATAACTCGGCCAGCACCGGCGCCGTCGCCGGTTCGAGCAAGATCAGCTTGCCAGTGGATCGGCTCAACGCGACGCGCACCTCGTCAAAAAGACGGCGCGCTTCAAATTTGGGGATATTGCCGCCGTCGGTCTCATGACACAGGCGCAACGCCCGCTCATAGACAGCATTGAGGCCATAGACCACCACGGTGGCGCGTTCAAGCCCTTTGATCTCGCGCGGGAGGAAAATAATTTCATCCCCCCCAGCTTCGATCGCGCCACTCAGGCTTGGCCGCAGACCTTCGGTCAAATCGATTAAGACGCGCCCAGGTCGGCTGGCTAATTCGTCCAGCAAGGCGATCCAGGTTGCATCCAGACCGTTGCCGCCCTCGGCTCGAACGGGCTGCGGTGGACAGAGAAAAATCTGCCCATGCTCGGCAATCGTCTGGTCGGCCGGGGTGAGCAGATCGTCATCGTAGACAAAGGCCTGGCGGCGCGAACTGGGTCGTTGCGAACGGGGCAGATGGCGGTAGAGACTCCAGGTATGATCAATCAATTGGGCCAAATTGCGTGGGGCGCGCCGCTGGTGTTGAAACTCAAACTCATCCGGCCAGATGCCCACTTGTTCGCCCAGCAGATCTTTGGTGATACCCCAGTCGAAGCCGCTAGGTTGCACAATTTGTGATTCATCGCCAGCCACGGTAAAGACAAACCCAGCATTGGGCCGGCGGCGCATACGTTCGCGCACCAATTCACCAAGCAGGGCAATTTGCAACAAGGTCAGATCTTGTACCTCATCAATTACTAAGGCATCCAGATCGGCCAGCCAGGCAGGGCTTTTGCCTTTGCGTAGCCGCTCGATACCCTGGTACGCGGCTCGTTGATCCAGAAAAAAGGAGCGATCTTGAAGCCGATCGGCTAGCCGCCAGGCCAGTTCGGCGTCCGACAAATGGAGCTCACGATCAGCAGCATAGGCGGCCGCACTAAATGTGTCTTGCCGGAACAGGCGTTCATTCAGTTGGCCGGCAGGCAATGCGTAGCCAGGCGGAAAAGTTCTGCCCAGCACATGCGCGCGCAACTCGGTGTAGAGCGTTTGTGGATATTTTTTCCAGGGACCGAGCGTCGCCCCATTTTGTAGATCAAGAAAGGTGGTAAAGTTGCGCAGTTCACTGAACGGCTCGCTAAAAGTGGTAATCCCGGTAATTTCTTGTTCAATCTCATTGAGGGTGCAAATTTTTACCGCCGCGTTAACAGCCTGGCCCTGCACCTGGAGAAAGTCATGCGCCGCCCGTTTTAGCCGATTGGTATAGGTGATGTATAAAACCTGGTGTATCTCTGGGCGTTGGGCCAGATCGCGCACCAGATAGAGCAGAGAAACAGTCTTACCACTGCCGGGCAGACCTTTGATCGTCGCCAGCGTCACCGCTTCGCTGTTCAGCCGTGCGCTGACTTCTTGCTGCTCATCAAAGCGCGGGTCGAGGCTGGCCACGGCCACCTCGGCATAGTCGTCCAACGAGCCGGGGTCGATGGGATCGTCGGTCTCGTCGTGGTGGCGAATGGAGTGAATTAGAATCGTGTTGCCAACATTCTCTTCGGCGCCCGTGGTCTGGTCTGGCCATACCACACTGCTTTCGCTGCGCGGAATCCACCACATGTAATAGTGGTTGCCCTGCACAGGTGTGCGGCGCCAGCGATCGCTCAGACCCGTTGTCCCCTTAACACTGGGCGTGCGCCCGCGTATGCCCAGCAGCACCTGCGCCCAAATCGCTTTGCGCTGGATCATCTCCGGCAAGTGTTGTGCCGAACGGTCATAGTGTTTGTGTTTGAAGAGACGGTAAGAAGACATAGGATTTACGATTTTTGATTGACGATTTATACTAACGGGCACCGACGAACCTCGTCAATCGCGCCCAAAGGGCACCCGCAAAAATCGCAACTTGTCATATCGACGAGATCGGTTGCACCGTGCCAGCATGAACTTGGATCAACTGGGCACGCGTGCGGAATTCAGGCGTAAAATCGTTCCAGTCAGTCGTCGTGATAATGGCCTGTTCGACGCCGTTTAAGGCGGCCAGTAATGTGCTACGGCGTTGCACATCCAGTTCACTCATTACGTCGTCCAGCAAAAGCACCGGGGCAACGCCGGTGGTCGCCGTACTCACTTGTAATTCAGCCAATTTGATCGCCAAGGCGGCGGTGCGCTGTTGCCCCCGGCTGCCATACATGCGCAGATCACGCCCGTTGGCGACAAAGCGCAAATCATCGCGATGGGGGCCATAGAGCGTTAGACCAGCCGCCAGTTCGCGCCCACGCCGGCTCTGCAATTTGCGCTGATAATGCCCCACAATGGTTGCCACATCGAGCGGAGCAACGATATTGATCGGCAGGTCACCAACAAAGTTTTCGGCCGTCATTTGAGCAAATTCATGTTCAGAAAGGTGACCTGGATTAAAACTGGGCAGATAATGGAGCTGTAAAGTTTCCTCACCCCCGCTCAGTTCCGTATGATATTCGCCAGCGCAACCCTCTAGCTGCAAAAGATAGTTATAGCGCCGTGCAATCACCTGGGCGCCATAGTCTACCAATTGCTGATCCCAAAAACTAAGTTGGGCTTCGGTACTCTCGGCTGTCGGATGGACGTTCTGTTCGCGCAGCCCCTTGAGCAGGCTATTACGCTGGGCGAGCACTTTGTTATATTTTGCCAGCGCTTGCAGATAACTGCGGTCGATCTGGCACAGCGCAATATCCAGATAGCGGCGGCGCTCACCGGGGCTACCATCCACTAGTTTAACATCTTCTGGCAAAAAGAGCACAGCGCGCAACAGACCCACCAGATCCATGCTGCGCTTGGGCACACCATTTACTTTGATCTGTTTGGTGTAATTGAGCCCGTCCCCACGCGGGGTCAGCAAGATTTCCAGATCCAGTTGACGGTCGGCCACTTGCACACGACCGCTAATGCGACTGTAGGGAATCGGCTCATCTTGGGCCTGCCAGCCCACAGTTTCGCGCTCATTGAGGGCGTGCACTGGTTTGCTGGTCGCCAAAAAATAGACAGCCTCCAACAGGTTCGTTTTGCCCTGGGCGTTCTGGCCTTGCAACACCGTCAGTGGCCCAGCGAACGCCAGATCCAGGTAGCGAAAGTTGCGAAAGTGGGTAAGGGTAAGGTGGGATAAATGCATAAGATAGGGATACGGGATACGGGATACGGAATTAGGCACATCAATGCCCGCGCGCCTAATCCCGCATCCCTATGCTATTTCCTCGTCAATTCAGCAATCAATAGATCAATTTCCGTCTCGGCATCCGTGCCGGTTTTCATGGCGTAATCGGCTTCTAAAAGTCGATTCATGATGCCGTCCAGTTCTGGCAAAGAATATTTGCCGGCCTGGGCCATGGCTTTCTTGGCCGAATAGGGCTTCTCGCCAATGCGCCCTGCCACATCGTATTCGCTGCTACTTTGGCCACCCTTGCCGGGCCGCATCGCCTCTTTCACCTTAATCATAACACGGTACTGGCGTGCAATCATCGTCAGCAGGTAAAACGGGTTGGCATCGCCGCGGCGCAATTCGTAAAGGGACTGGATGGCGTTGCGCGCATTGCGTTGGCTCAGCGCATCGGTCAAGTCCCAGATCAGCGCTTCACTGGCATCGCTGACCATGAGTTTCACATCATCCGGGGTGATCGCACGCTTGCCGGCATAGGTGGCGAGTTTCTCCAATTCGTTGTCCAACTGGCGCAAGTTTGGCCCTACAAAGTCGGCCAGCATCTGCACGGCACGCCCTTCGATGGCAATTTTGCGCGCTTTGGTTTGCGCCTGAATCCAGGCGGGCAATGTTTTGGCGTCGGGCGTCTCCACCGCCACCGCGCTGATCTGCCGCGCTTTGATCAATGCTTCTAATCCGGCCACTTTGCGTGCTGGTTGTCCATCCTTTTCTGGCAGGCTAAAACCCTTCCAGAGATGGCGTCGTTTGTCTACACTTTTATCGACAAAGACGAGATCGCACGTATCTGGCACATGCGGCACTTCTGCCAGCAAGTGGACGGCTTCCGCATAGGCCGCGCTTTCGGGGCTTTTGCTGGCGCTCATGCGCTTGTCCAACTGATCCAAATAGCCATTGACCAAAAGCAAGCGCCGCACGGTTAGAAAGGGCATCATGTTGGCCTGCGCCAACAGATCGGCCGCGCTGATCCGCTCGCCTTCCAGCACATTGGTGTTCAGATCGGCCATCTCGGCGTCGCCCAACGCCGCCTTCCATTCGGCAATCCGTTGAGCAGCGAGATATTCATCACAGTTGAGCAGTAAGTAGATCATAGTAGGATGACAGGATGACAGGATGACAGGATGACAGGATGACATAGTTAGCCCCTCTGTCATCCTGTCATCCCTTCAACACTTCATTCAAACAGAACCCGATACACCCGCACCCGCCCCAGCGTTATCGGCCGGATTTCCGCTACCCAGCGGTCGCCGACGGCGGGCAGCGTTGTGTAGGTTTGCAAACGAAAACCAAGCGGTCGCGCCATGACGAGGGCAGGCAGCGTCAAAATGACCATCTTTGTAAATTTCTCCAACAAGCTGTGTTTGCCCAGCGAAGCGATCAGCGCGGCGAATGAGACCAACAGGCTGGTTGTCGCCAAGTTGGTGCCACAGTTGGGATGGATCGCCAGTTGATGTTCGCCCGCCTGCAAGCGCAGCAACGCATCCCCTACGGCACGCCGCACTTGGTCTTCCTGAACGTCACCGTACAGGGTAAAGCCCAGCGGATCGCTGTGACCACTAAAACGCTGGTGCGGAAAATGCGCTGAGAGCATGTGAATGGTGGCATGTTCGATGGCGTGGTGTTGGCGGGTACGGCGCAGAATGTCGGTAAGCATGGTGAGCATAGTTTTAAAACCCTATTCCGCCGCTACGGTCAACGCCAATTGACGGCGAAGAAGTTCTGA
>JBBRVA010000284.1:0-9220 GCA_038247295.1 Caldilineales bacterium
ATGTTGAGCTGAAAGGGCACGCTGCGCAGTTGCCAACTGTCACCGCACGCATCATTGCCGATCACCAATTGCGCAATGCCTGCATTGTCACCTCATTTGATTACACTTCACTGGTGTCTATGCGCGCCGCCGATCCAGACATCCGGCTGGGTTGGCTTGTCCACACGCTCGACGATGAGGCACTGGCGAAAGCCCAAGCGCTCAACCTCTATCAACTCTGCCCGCGTGCCGACCAGGTGACGCGGGAAAGTGCAGATCGGGCACGCACCATCGTCCCCGAAGTGCGCGCATGGGGTTTACAGGGCGACACTGTAAGCGGCCAAGCGCGTGAAGTTCAAGCGCTGATCCGCAATGTGCTTGTCGCCAATTGTGACGGCATGACCATCAACTGGCCAGATTGGGTACGCCGGTAAACAAATCAGCCTAATGCAAAGACGCACGGCAGTAGAGCCGCAAAATTTTGCGGCTCTACTTCATCAGATGAGAAAGAGGAACAACCAACGATGAACCAATCACAGGTTTTTGAACGCCTGCGCAACAACCTAAAAAATGAGGGGATCACAGTCGATGATGCCCTGCTTGCGCAGATCGAGGCCAAGGGCTGGCTGCAAACACCGGCGCTTTTTGACGCATTAGCGGTCGACTATCCGTTTGATCTGATCCCCGATTATCTGGCCGAATGGCATGAAGGTGATGGCAGATCTCCCGCGCAACCCACGTCCTCCACCCTTAGCGCAACGGCTGCAAAATCTGGCGCGCCGGCTGATTCAATTATGGCAATAGCGGAAAAGTTGCGCAGCCAATCGCTCTCGCCTGTGGCGTTAACCCAGACAGCACTGGCGCGGCTCGCCGAGCGCGATCCTATCCTGCATGCGTTTCAACTGGTGCTGGCCGACCAGGCTTTGGCGGCCGCCCAGCGTGCCGAAACGGAAATTCAGCAAGGCCATTATCGAGGTCCGCTGCATGGGGTGCCGGTGGCGATCAAAGATCTGCTCGACCTGGCGGGAACGCCGACAACCGCCGGTTCTAAAATTCAGGCCGGTCAGGTGCGCACCACGAGCGCCGCTGCTGTGGAACGGTTGGAAGCTGCCGGTGCTATCATTCTCGGCAAGACCTGTCTGTCGGAGTTTGCCTATGGTGCGGGATCTGTTAACAGTCATTACGGGCCCACGCGCAATCCGCACAATGTAGCGCACGACACGGGTGGCTCCAGCAGCGGTTCAGCGGCGGCCGAGGCGGATGGGATCGTCTATGCCGCCCTGCGTAGCGATACCGGCTGCTCGATCCGCATGCCGGCGGCCTTTTGCGGCTTGGTCGGTCTCAAGCCGACCTTTGGCCGTGTCAGTTTGTATGGTGCGACTACGCTCTCCTGGTCGATGGATCACTTGGGGCCGTTGACCCGATCGGTGGCCGACGCGGCGCTGCTGCTTTCGGTGTTGGCTGGACCAGACGCGCGCGATCCGCGCACACGCCCGGGCTCGGCGTTGCGTTTTGAGCAGTTAATCAGCAACGAACCATCTGTGCGCGGTTTGCGGATTGGCGTGTTGCGCAGCGATGGCACCACCGAGCCCTTGGCAACGCCAGAGGTGCTCGCCGCATGGCGCGCAGGTTTGGTGCGCTTGGAAAAGGCAGGCGCCGAACTGATCGAGATTGACTGGCCAGAGATGAACGCCTTGCGCATTGTGGGCAGCACGATTATTGCCGGCGAAGCGTTGGCCTTTCACCAACCAAACTTGCGCACACGTTTTGCCGATTATGGTGAATTCTTGCAACAGCGCATCCTCCCCGTCTATGCGTACGCTACGGGGGCATTCATCCGTGCGCAACAACTGCGCCAAATTCTGCGCCAGCGCGCCAATGCCATTTTTGACCAAGTCGATTTGCTGAGTACACCCACCATTCCGCATGTGGCGCCACCCTTGGGCACGATTGGATCGACCGCACTATCGATTCCGTTCAATCTGCTCGGCTGGCCCGCCATCACCATCCCTGTTGGCAAAACGCCAGAAAACTTGCCGATTGGGTTACAATTGGTGGGCAAACCGTGGGACGAAGCAACGGTGTTGCGTGCCGCGCAGGTTCTTGAAATTAGCCTGAACTAGCCATTATAATAAATAACCGATAGTCAAAATGCTCATCGCGTGATGAGTCGACGAAGAGGCTCAATCATGTCCAATCTACGCACCGATTATGATAGCCCGTGGAAAGAAGTGTTGGAACGCTTTTTTCCCGATTTTATGGCATTTTTCTTTCCGCAGGCGAATGCTGAGATTGACTGGAGCAAGCCGCATGAATTTTTAGACAAGGAACTTCAACAAGTCGTGCGTGACGCTGAAACTGGTCGCCACACTGTCGACAAGCTGATCAAAGTCTGGCGCAAGGATGGTGCAGAAGCTTGGGTACTCATCCATATCGAAGTGCAAAATCAGGTTGACTTGGACTTTCCTGGTCGTATCTACGTCTACAATTACCGCCTGTATGATCGTTACAAGCGACAAATCGTAAGCCTAGCCGTATTGGGTGACGATGATGCAGATTGGCGTCCAGAAAGCTACAGTTACGAATTATGGGGCTGCGAAATTCGTTTACGTTTTCCAATTGTAAAACTATTAGATTATGCAGAGCAGTGGTCGGCGTTAGAGCAGAGCCTGAACCCGTTTGCGGTAGTAGTGATGGCACAGGTAAAAGCACAGGCTACGCGCCGCCAATTCACGCATCGGTTGCGCTGGAAGATCGAGTTGGTGAAAGGGTTATACACACGCGGCTACAGCCGAGTACAGATCTTTGAACTATTTCGATTTATCGATTGGGTGATGGCGCTACCAACCGCATTAGAACAAGGTTTTAAGAAGACGATTCACGAATATGAGGAGGCACAGCAAATGCGCTATGTAACAAGTGTAGAACGATTGGCATTGCAAGAAGGCATCGAACAAGGCATCGAACAAGGTATACTACAAAATGCACGTGATAATGTGCTTGAAGTTCTCCGCCTACGCTTTCAGGATATTCCACCGTCTCTGCTCCATCTAATCGGTGAATTGCGTGATCCAATCCTGCTAAAATCGCTCCTCAGGCAGGCAATCATGGCATCATCTTTGGTTGAATTTCAAACCATGCTTACTACTTTAGGAAAAAATGCCGAACCTGGGGCAACGTCAAGTGATCGTGTGTCAAACTGATGACGCAAGCTATGCTCTCTTCCAATAGCCTTGTTCTGTATAAAAATCGTCCCAACCGCGTGACGAGTATGGGTGACAAGAAAATTGAGATTCAAACCGAGCAAGGCGAGACGCTCAGCTTGCGTCCCAAAGATGTGATTTTGCTGCATCCGGGGCCACTGCGCAGCTTGCAGGATCTCAAACCGTTGCAGGGTGATGTAACCGCGGCCTGGGAATTATTGGCGGGTGCCACGACCAACGTGGCAGAACTAGCAGAATTGGCCTACGACGCCTTTACGCCCTCTACTGCTTGGGCAACGTGGCAACTAGTGATGGATGGCTTGTACTTCAGCGGTTCGCCCGATGCGATTGTTGTCAATTCGCCGGAAACTGTCGCCAGCATTCAGGCCGCGCGCGAAGCCAAAGCTGCTGAAGAGCGTGCTTGGCAAGCCTTTCTCGCCCGCACGCATGCTGGTCAATTTGCCCCCGAAGACGCGCGCTATCTCAGCGATGTGGCGCCGTTGGCCTTGGGGCAACGTGACCAAAGCCGCACGCTGCGTGCACTTGGCCGCGAGCAGACGCCTCAAAATGCCCACGCCCTGTTACTGGCAACCGGCTATTGGAACACGACGGTCAATCCCTATCCACAGCGGGCTGGGGTGATGGTTAAGCAGCCGGATCTGCCGCTGCCCGCTTTGCCAGATGAAGAACGTCGTGATCTAACCCACCTGGTGTCGCTTGCCATCGATGACGAAGGCTCGCGCGACCCAGACGACGCCGTTAGTTGGGACAACGGTCGGCTATGGGTCCATATTGCCGATGTGGCCGCCTTGATCGCGCCGGATAGTCCCGCCGACCAGGAAGCGCGCGCGCGCGGCGCTAATCTCTATTTGCCGGAAACCACAGTCCACATGCTGCCGGCGGCCGCCACCGATGTGCTGGGGCTGGGGCTACAAGAAATTTCGCCCGCGCTCTCGTTTGGTCTGGATGTCAACGCCAACGGCGAGTTAGAGCAAAGCGAAATTGTGCCCAGTTGGATACGTGTCACACGTCTTTCTTATGCAGAAGCCGAAGAAAAGCTCGCAGAGACGCCATTCAACGAATTGTATGCCTTGGCCCAAAACCACATGGCGCGGCGACGGGCAAACGGCGCGATTGAACTAGACTTGCCAGAGGTGAAAATTCGGGCAGTTGATGGTACGGTAGAGATCCGGGTGTTGCCCCCGCTGCGCAGCCGAGCCCTGGTGCGCGAGGCGATGTTACTAACCGGTGTCGCCGTTGCGCGCTATGCGCTAGAGCACCAAATCGCCTTTGCTTTCAGTGTGCAAGACGCGTCCGACGAAGCCAGAGCGGCCACGCCAACCACGCTTTCCGATATGTTTGCCTTGCGTCGTATGTTGCGGCCCGGCCAATACAAAAGTGCCCCAGCGCCGCATGCCGGATTGGGGCTGGATGCCTATGTGCAGGCAACGAGCCCGCTGCGTCGTTATACGGATCTGCTGGCTCACCAACAATTGCGCGCCCATTTGCGTGGTGAAGCCCCTTTGGCGGCACAGACTGTGATGGAACGCAGCGGCGAAGCGAGCGAAGCCATGCGCACCACCCGCCAAATCGAGCGGGTTTCGAACATGCATTGGACGCTGATCTATCTGTTGCAAAACCCAGATTGGCGCGGTGAGGGTGTTGTGGTCGAAAAGATGGGCAACCGTAACTTAGTGCTGATCCCCGAACTGGCGCTAGAGACCGAAATCTACGGGCGGCCCGACTTGCCGCTCGATGGAACGGTGAAATTAGCGATGAGCGAAGTGAATCTGCCGCTGCTAGAGGCGCGCTTTCGTGTGGACGCGTAATAGCTTAAGGATGAGGCTTATCAACTTAGCCTGATATATTCATCAATCTCCGTGCGTCCTATATTTTATCATAGTGGAGTTGCGCAATGGCAGTTTCGAAATATATACAATTGGCGTCTGCGCTGTGCTTACAGCATTGACATAGCTGCCTGCCGCAGATATGATACAGACAAGCACGCTGTGCAGGAGATGGAAAAGGAGAAAACAAGCGATGACTTTGGTTCAAGAACGACCATCTACGCTAGAACAACAGACGGTAGAGAAATTCGAGCGCTTTCTGCGCTTACCAGAAAACCTTGACCGTCTCTTTGAATTGATTGATGGGGAGATTGTCGAAAAGCTGCCAACGGAAGAACATGGGTTGGTGGCGGTCAATCTGGTCATTGCCCTGGGTTCGTTTGTGAAAGCGCATAAACTGGGCCGCGTTGGTGTCGAAGTGCGCCATCGGTTACCCAAGGATAACCGCAATTCACGGATGCCCGATGTGTCATTTACCAGTGTGCGCCGGCCTTTGGTGAAAGTAGGCAGTGTGCCCCAAATGCCAGATCTGGCGATTGAAATCCAGTCGCCAGATGACACAATTAAGCAACTGCGCGCAAAAGCGGCTTACTATCTGGAGAACGGCGCGCGTTTAGTCTGGTTAATTTACCCGCGCAAACGCTTGATCGAGGTCTATTCGCTAGATTCTGATGTTGAGATTTTGTTGGAAGGTGATCTGCTCACAGGGGCGGACGTGGTGCCCGATTTTTCTATGCCGGTGGCAGATGTCTTCGCCGACCCGTTTGGCGATTAATTGCGCAAACTATGAATCGGCGCTGGAATGCGCCCGCCAAAGTTGACGAAGCGCGCCGACTGGCCGGCGTTGCGCACGGGTAAAATTGCGCTCTCGCCAAACAGGCCGCCAAAGCTGACAAAATCACCCGCGGCTTTGCCCGGCACCGGGATCAAGCGCACGGCGGTCGTCTTGTTATTAATCATGCCGATTACCATCTCGTCGGCGATAATCGCCGCCATGGTGGCGGCGTCTGTCGAACCGGGGATGGCGACCATGTCCAGCCCGACCGAGCAGACGCTGGTCATGGCTTCTAATTTTTCCAAAACCAGGCTGCCGTCGGCCACGGCCTGGGCTAATTCACGATCTTCACACACAGGGATAAAAGCCCCACTCAACCCGCCGACACTCTGGCTGGCAAAGGAGCCGCCTTTTTTGACGGCGTCGTTGAGCAGCGCCACAATCGCCGTCGAACCCGGTGCGCCAATCGCATCGACGCCCAGAATCTTCAAAATTTCACCCACGCTGTCACCCACGGCCGGCGTCGGCGCCAGCGAGAGATCGACAATGCCAAACCCAATGCCAAGCGCTTCGGCCACCCGTTTACCCATCAATTCGCCCGCCCGCGTTACCCGAAAAGCCGCCCGCTTGATCTCGTCGGCCAGATCGTGCAACCCCAGCGGTGTGTCGCCGGCCTGCTCGATGCGTCGCTGTAAGGCGCGCGCCACCACGCCCGGCCCACTGACGCCCACGTGGATCACTGCCTCTGGCTGGCCCAAACCGTGGATCGCGCCGGCCATGAATGGGTTATCATTGGGCTGGTTGGTAAAGACGACTAGTTTAGCCGCCGCAAAACCGCCCGTATCGGCGCTGCCTTCAGCCAGATCTTTAATCGTCTGCCCTAGCAGCACAATCGCATCCATGTTAATGCCATAACGCGTCGAGCCGACAGTGGGCAAACACAATATTTTGTTAACACGTAAAGCATTCGTTTGCACACTTTTCACAGATGAGCCTTCAAGTGTTCCATTTTTGGATCGTAGAGCGGTTCGTCGCGCACAGTGGCTGCTAACCGTTGTCCGAAATATTCGACTGCAAGCGCTGTGCCCGCTTTACTCTGCTCGATGGGCAGATAGCCGTACACGATACACCGCCCGACAGTATACCCGTAATTGGCGCTTGTGACATAGCCTACCACCGCACCGTTGCCCCAAATCGGCTCTTTGCCCATCACCACGGCCTGGGGATCGTTAAGCGTTATACAACAGAGCTTGCGCTGAATGCCTGTCGCCTTAACCTGTTGCAATGCCTCACGTCCCAAGAATTCACCCTTGTTCAGTTTGACCGCCCAGCCGATCCCGGCTTCGTAGGGATTGTACTCGCTGTGAATATCCGCACCCCACAACCGATAGCCTTTCTCCAACCGTAGCGAATCAAACGCACCACCGCCGGCGGCAATGATGCCGTGTTCTTTACCCGCCTCCCACAGCGTGTCCCACAAGCGTAGACCATATTCCCCCGGCGCGTAGAGTTCCCAGCCCAGTTCGCCGGCATAGGAGATGCGCAGTGCCAGCACCGGCACATAGCCGACGAGCAATTGCTGCGCGGTGTAATACGGGAAGGCGGCGTTGGAAACGTCACTTTCGGTTACGCTCTGTAATACAGCACGCGCCTTCGGTCCCCACAGGCCAAGTGCGCCGTAGCTTGAGGTGACGTCGGTGACGGTCACGGAGCCATCCTGCGGCACATGCTGGCGGATCCAAGCCAGATCGTGCATACCGACACCGCCACCGGTCAGGACCAGGAATTCGTTCTCGCCCAGCCGCGTAATCGTCAGGTCGCACATGATGCCACCTTGGTGGTTGAGCATGGCCGTGTAGACTACTTTGCCAATCGGCGCGTCGATCTGGTTGGCAGCAAGGTAGTTGAGAAATTTCAGCGCACCGGGCCCTGTCACGCGAATTTTCGTAAACGGTGATAGATCGAAGAGGGCGACGTTATTGCGCGTAGCGTGATGTTCCGCGCCTTCAATTTTGGACCAGTAACGAGCCGACCATTCGTCGCGCTCGGGCACATCATAGTCTTCGAGCAAGCGGGCGTTACTCTCGTGCCATTGGGCGCGCTCCCAGCCGACGCTCTCGAAGAAATGGCCGCCCAGTTCTGTCAGCCGGGTGTGGAACGGGGTGACGCGCAGTGGGCGTGGCTGCTCCATCTGTTGTTTGGGATGGATGATATCGTAGACTTCGCGGTATTGTTGCGCCCCGCGCGCCCGCACATAAGGTTTGCTGTGGACGTGCGGATGAAAGCGATGCAGATCCAGTTCGCGCAAATCCCACTCGCTGACGCCGCGGTCTAACAACTCGGCCACTGCCTTGCCCACGCCGCCGCCATGCGTCACCCAGACCGCCTCGGCCACCCAGAAGCCCTCGACTTCGTGCGCCTGGCCGACCAGCGAATTGCCATCCGGCGTAAAGGAAAACATGCCGTTAATGCGGTAATCGCTGTGCGCTGCCTTGCCCACCGCGGGCAGCAATTGACGGGTGACATTCTGGGCAAACTCGAAATGCTCCGGTGTAAAATCCATCAGCGAAGGCATTACCTTGGCCTGGCCCGGCGCCAGAATCGCGGCCGGTTCTACCAGCAGTGGCTCGTGGTGATAGTTGCCGATCCCATAACGATCACCATGTTGGCGATAATACATGGCGGCATCCTGGTTGCGCAGAATCGGGTGGACGACTTCTTGATCCTTGTGCGCAGCCAATTCCGCCAGGGGTTCCGTGCGCACGTATTGATGTTGCACCGGCATTAACGGCACCGAAATCCCAGCTAGCTTACCCACCTTGGGCCCCCAAATCCCTGCACACAGCAGCACTTGCGGGGTGGCAATCGTTCCTTGATCGGTGTGGACGCCGAAAAGGCGTCCATTGCGAATATCGAAACCGGTGACGGTGGTATGGCCGTAGAATGCGGCCGCTTGTCGTTCGCGACAGTAATCGGCCATCGCGGCACAGGCGCGCACTGCTTTGGCGATGCCATCTTGTTGCACATAATAGCCGCCGAACAGCAGCTCTTTATTTAGCAGCGGCACCATTTCCACTACTTCGGCTGGATTGAGCAGGCGCGCACCAGCTAAATGCCAGGCCTTACCGTAGCCACAACGGCGGTGCAAATCTTGCCAGCGCGCTTCACTCGTCGCAATCTCGATGCTACCGACATCGTAGTAACAGGGCAGACCCTCATGTTGCAGTGAGAGATAGAAATTGGCGGTATATTTCGCCAATTCAGCCATTGTCTTGGAGGCATTGGTCTGGAAGACAAGGCCGGGCGCGTGTGAGGTCGATCCGCCCGCTTCCGGCAGCGACCCCTGGTCGATCACCACGATATTCTTCCAGCCCTTCTGGGCCAGGTGATAGGCAACGCTGCTGCCGACAATGCCG
>JBBRVA010000285.1:0-9218 GCA_038247295.1 Caldilineales bacterium
ATCAACCGGCGAATAATACGCCCTATAGCCAGACACCGCCCCCAGGCATTCTCGCGGCTGACCATTTTGGCGCTTCGTTTGGCTATCATGTGCGGCGCCCGCATGGTACACGCGACAGGTTGATCACCTATACGTTGGCCGGCGAGGGCTGTTATCGTTTGGCTGGGCAGACCCATTTCTGTTGCGCGGGGGATATTTTCATCTTAGCGCCGGGCACAGTCCACGACTACGCCACGGCCCACCCAACCCAGCGCTGGGAATTTTATTGGGCCCATTTTAGGCCACGCGCACATTGGTTGCCCTGGCTGCGGCTGCCCGAACCTGCGCCCGGTCTGTATATGCAAAAGATCGAGCAGCGGGAATTGAAGCAACGGCTCGATCAAGCTTTCGTACGGCTGCTGCGTGATAGCCAGGGAATTGGCGCTTGGCAGGCAGAATTAGCGGCCAATGCGCTGGAAGAAGTGATCCTCCTGCTCGCCCAACACCAAGAGAAGCAAAACACCCCGCAACTCGATGCGCGCATCGAGACGATTCTCGCCTATCTCAATCAACGCTTTCGCGAGCCGATCAACATTGCCAGTCTAGCCGCGTTGGTCGCGCTGTCACCCTCGCGCTTGGCTCATCTCTTCAAAAAACAAGTAGGCGCATCGATTATGGAGACCGTGCTCCATGTGCGATTGCGCCAGGCGGCGCGGCTGCTCGAATTCACCGCCTTGAGCGCCGGCGAAATTGCGCACGAAGTTGGCTTTCAGTCTGCCTTTTACTTTTCGCGCCAATTCAAAACCTACTATGGCCGCAGCCCAACCGAGTATCGACGGCAAGCACAGAAGGCAGAATAGGGATATAAATCTCGTTAGGCTTAGCGACCGGCCAAGCCGGTAAATTGTGTACCTTGGACAAAATAGCGTTGGGCAAAGAAGAAGAGCAAGATCACGGGCGTAATCGTGATCATCGACGCCGCCATCACCAGATGCCAGAAGTTGCCAAAGCGGCCCTGGAACCAGAGCAACCCCAACGGCAGCGTAAACATGTCATTTTCCGAAATGTAAATCAGTGGGCCTAAGAAGTCGTTGTAATGAAAGAGAAAAGAGAAAATTGTGACGGTGGCGATCGCCGGGCCACAAAGCGGCGCGATCACTTGCCAGAGGATGCGAAAGTTAGAGGCACCGTCAATGCGGGCGGCTTCGTCCAGTTCTTGCGGCAACGTGAGCATAAATTGACGCATGAGAAAGATGTAAAACGCCGAGCCAAACCAGGCCGGCACCCACAACGGCAGAAAAGTGCCGATCCAGTTGATATTTTTAAAAATGATAAAGACCGGGATCAGGGTCACGATCCCGGGCAGCATGAGCGTAGCCAGCAGCACGACAAAGAGCGCATCGCGGCCCGGCCAGCGGATGCGCGATAGACCAAAGGCAACGAGGATCGCGCTGATCACAGAACCCAGGGTGCCCATCAACGAAACGTAGAGTGAATTGAGGATAAACTGGGCGAAAGGCAAGCGCACAAAGACTTCCGTATAATTGGACCAGTTTGGCGATTGCGGAATCCACTCGACGGGCGTGATAAAAACCTCACCCGACGTTTTCAATGACGTGCTAACCACCCAGGCCAGCGGCACAAGAAAGGTGATGCCCAACAAGATCATCCCCGCATGCAGCAACAGATAGCCCCATTGATTTTTGCGCTTGCCGGCAGTTCGACCCTGGATTTGACGCGTCGCAGCGCTCATCTAGCCCTTCCCCTCGTAGTAAACCCAGCGATTGGCAAAGAAAAATTGAATCATCGTAAAAAACATGATAATGATAAACAAAACCCACGCCAACGTGGCCGCATAGCCCATCTTGAAATATTCAAAGGCGTTGCGATAAATGTAGAGCACGATAAACAGCGTCGAATCTTGGGGTCCACCCTTGGTCATGATAAAGGAGCCGGTGAAGACCTGGAAGCTGCCGATAATGCCGATGATCAGGTTAAAGAAGAGCACCGGCGAGATAATGGGCAGCGTGACATTGAGGAAGCGCCGCCAGGTATTGGCCCCGTCGATCGCCGCCGCTTCATTTAGTTCCTTGGGCACACCCTGCAAACCAGCTAGAAAGACGATCATCTGAAACCCAACCAGCCAGAGGCTCATCAGGATGAAGGCCGGTTTAGACCAGGTGGGATCAAAGAGCCATTTGATCGGCGGGATGCCAAACAGGTGGAGAATATTGTTGAGCACACCAAATTCTGGATTGAGAATCTGGATCCAGACCACGGCAAAGGCGACCGCGGGCGTAATTGAAGGCAAATAATAAACTGTGCGATAGAGCGACAACCCGCGCACATTTTGGTTGAGCATCAGCGCCAGGCCAAAGGCGGTCAGCAACTGGAGTGGGACACCAATAAACGTATAGAAAGCTGTATTGCCCAGCGACTTCATGACCAGCGGGTCGCCCAACAGCCGCTCAAAATTGCCCAACCCGACAAATTTCGGCGCGGTGATCAGGCTCCAGTCCTGGGTCACCAAGTACATCGAGTAGATCATCGGGCCGGCCCATAAAAAGAGCACGCCAAGAATAAATGGGCCGGTAAAGAGCAGACCATCGCGCAGATCGCGCCAGCGCGCAGCCGACATGCCACCGCGGGTGGGCGCAACGCCGCGCAGCAGAGAGTTTGTCGTTGTCGTAGCCAATTGTGGACCTCCTTAAACCGATCGGGGCGTATGGTAAGTAAAACAGTGGGACAGTAAGACAGTAAGACAGTAAGACAGTAAGACAGGGTTCGTACTGACTAACTGTCTTACTGTCCCACTGTCTTACTGTCCTGGCCACTACTTTACGCCGCGGCCTTATCTTTCCAGTATTGATCGAGCACGGCTTGGATTTCCGTGTTGGCGATCTGGAGCGCCTCGGCAGCCGGTTGCTGCACACCAAGCAGTTTGTCCCACAACACGGTAATCGGGCCACCGCCATAGGCACTGATCGGCGAACCCTTGCCCGTGATCAATGGGGTTGCGCCACCACGCATCCCATTCGAGAAGGCGTCAACGTTGGTGAAATTATAGTTCTTTGATGCGATCGGTCCCCAGATCTCGTCAATATTGGTAGGTGAACCGCACATACGACCACCGTTGGCGATTGCCGTCTGGCCTTCGTTGCTCAGAATGTACTTAATTAATTCCCAACCACCATCTTTGTTCTCGGAAGCAGCCGTCATGGCGTGACCATGCACATGGCCAAAGCTCAGATTCTGCTTGGCCGTTCCGACCGGCGGTTCGGCAACATCAAAGTTGATGCCACTCTCAATCGTCTTCAGATCGCCCCACATGCGCGGCAGATTCCAAGGGCCTTCAAAGACCATGGCCACACGTCCGGTATCGACGCCAACGCCACCGCCGGCCACCACATCGGGGCTGGGTGACCATTCGTTTTGGATGGCGTCGTAAATCAAGAATTGCAACGCCGACGCCAAATCTTCGTGATCCCACATCGCCTGCTTGGGTTCAATGACGTTGTCCCACTCTACATGACCGTTGCGGCGCATAAAGGCTGTACAGCGGCCATAGCCACCGTTCCAACCGCTGGCCTGCGACCAGCCGTAATAGCGCGTGCCATCTTCTTCATACGAAAGGGTCTCAATGGCTTGCTGAAATTCTTCCCAGGTCCAACCTTGTTTGGGATGCGCCACACCTTTCTTGTCGAAGAGATCCTTGTTATAATAAATGACCAAGGAACCGACATCGGTGGGGGTCATGTAAGTGCCGCCCTCCCACTGCGTGGTGTTTTTGTAGTTTTCACCTTCGGGGAACTGCGCCGAATAGCTATCCTTTTGGATGTAGTCATCCAGCGGGATAATGACCTTATCCTCGGCATACGCTTGCCAGATCCAGCCCTGATAATAGAGCACATCGGCTGGTGTACCGGCGGCAAAGTTGGCCTGAATCTTTTCGTAGTAGCCACCTGGATACTGTTCGACGGTGGCTTGATAATCGCTCTGCTGTTCGTGCCAGGCTTTGGTAATATTTTCGTAGACAACCGCATCTTGCACGTCGGCCCAGGCCGAGAGGCGCAATTCTTTGACGGCGGCCGCTGGCTGCGCTGCCCCGCCGGCTGGTGCGCCAGCAGGTGCCGCGCAGGCTGCCAGTGCGATCCCGCCCAGTGCGAAAGTGCTGGCGCGCAGAAACGTACGACGACTTAGGGAACGATTCATTCGTTCGGTTGGCATGGGCTTCTCCTCATATCCTTTGTTCAAGTTGACAGCAGATTAGATTTCAATAAGCACGTGACTGGGGGAGCAACGCACATATTAACAAATTAAAATTGGCTATTCAAAATCGATCATGTCCAAAATCGATCATGAGCCATCACCAATTAATCATCCTTCGAAGGCCACTTACACCCGCCTTCACGATTGGGGCGGATATGAGGGTGCATCTTATCCTCGATACCTTTATAGGCATACGGATCTTCGCCGGCGACCATCACAATATCGCGATGATCGTGGACAGCGATGCCAACCGGCTTTTCCATCGGCAGCCAGGGGAGAAGCGTTTCGGCGCTGCAATAATGGTTAACCAGCGAACGCCGGAAGCCCCCCTGCGCCCGATTGGGCATTGAGCGGTGCAGCAGATAGCCGTTGAAGAAGACAATGCTGCCAGCCTTCACTTCCACGGGCACAGCATCATCATCGCTGTAGGGAAACTGGAATGATTCTACCACACAGTCAAAGCGATCATCATCATGTTGGCGATGCGGCCACAGCAGGCCGCGCTTGTGTGAGCCGGGGATCACCCATAGACAGCCATTTTCCACCGTCGCGTCGTCCAAGGCCATCCAGGCTGCGTTGAGTGAGCGATCGCGCGTGGGGATAAAGCCTTCATCTTGGTGCCAGGCCTGGCCTGGTTTGCCGGAAGATTTGATAAAGAGCATCGACTGCATACATTTGACATTCGGGCTGATCACACGCGTCAGCACATCGACGATCGTGCGCTGGGCGAGAAAGTCGTACATCACTTCGGAAATCTTGTGCGGGAAGTGTACGCAAAGCGTCCGTTGGATCACATCTTCATCTGTGTCGGCGGGCAGCACGGGTGGCAATCCGCGCACATGGCCCAATTGGCCACGACAGATCCGCACCGTCTCCTGGCGCAGCGCGTCTACTTCGTAAGCGCTGAGGGCATTTTCGATCACCAAATACCCATTCTCACGGTAGAAATTAGCATGTTCGTCGGTGATCGTAACTGCACTACCCTGGCTAATCGGGGTCGGTGAGCGCACGGGGGCACTTGCCGGCCTGATCGTTCGGGTTAACGTAGGCGTTGCTGCGTCGGTTTCGCTTGTCTGCATAAGCATCGGTGAAGGTCCTTTCTGCTTGGGTAATTTACCAAGGGTTCTACTTCAATCATCATCTTCGTCGTCGGCTACGGCGACCAGCAGAGGAGACAGCGTTCTTACTTGAGGTGCGCCCTGATTGCTGGGGCCACCCATTGCCGAACCGCCCATCGCACCACCGGCCATCGCCCCACCACCCATCAGCGCGGACGCACTGGCCGTGTTCGCAAAGGCGGCGATCCCGGTGCTGATCAAGTTCTGATCCTGATTGCCACAGCCGCCTTGGCGATCCTGGCGGATATGCGATTCCATCACATCGATCGTGCCTTTGTAAGCATAGGGGTCTTTACCGGCCACCATCACAATGTCACGGTGATCGGCGCGCGCAGGCGGTTCACCGGCGCGGTGCGCCATCCAAGGCAACAGTGATTCAGCGCTCATGTAGTGGTTGACCAGCGCCCGGCGGTAGCCACCCTGGGCGCGGTTGGGCAGGGAGCGGTGCAGCAAATAGCCATTGAAAAAGACAATTGTGCCCGCTTTGACTTCGACGGGGATGGCATCTTCATCTTTGTACGGAAAGCTGAACGCCTCTTCGGCACAGTCAAAGCGCGTATCTTGATGGTAGTGCGTGGGCCAAATGATGCCTTGCTTGTGCGAACCCGGAATGACCCACAGACAGCCATTTTCCACTGTGGCGTCATCGAGCGCAATCCAGCCGCCGATCAGAGAACGGTCGCGCGTGGGGATAAAGTACTCATCCTGGTGCCAGGCCTGGCCCGGCTTGCCGGAAGATTTGATAAAGAGCATCGATTGCATACACTTGACATTCGGGCCAATCACCGTGGTCAGCACATCGACCATGCTCGGGTGCGCCAGGTGTTTGTACATCACAGCGGAAAGTTTATGCGGGAAGTGAATGCAGACATAGCGGCGCAACACCTCGGCATCGGTTGTATCGCTGGCGACGGGCAGTAGGCCACGAATATCACCGGTTTCGCCACGACAGATCTGGGTCGTATCCTGGCGCAGTTCCTCGATCTCTGCCGCTGTCAACGCGTTTTCATAAATGTAATAGCCATTTTCTTGATAGAAGCGGGCAACCGCTGCGCGATCAAAAGCCATAAGTTCCTCCACGATTCTAATTTCTCTAAAGCTTTGCGTAAAAGTAGGTAAATACTATCATTGTGGAAGCGATTTGACAATGGCTATAAGTAACAAGATAATATCTAGAATCAACATTACAAATATCTAGAAAAAACATAATAATATGACGGCTCAGAGTAAAACCCTTTGATTGCACCTACAGGAGTCTCATTTGGCGAAATCGTTTATCCGGCGGGCAGCGTCCTGGGTCCGCGTATCCAGCGCAGCTATCAACTGGTGTTAATTCATCGTGGCTACATGACGGTGTGGATCGACAGCGTGCTGTTGCAGGCGGGCGAAAACACAGTTACCCTGCTTTTTCCTGGCCACGAAGAGCGTTTTGAATTTGCGCGTAGAGCAGAAACGCATCATAGCTGGATCCATATTGATGTCCCGGATCTAACCCGCCCGATCAAAGAACGACTCAAACGACTGGCCCAGGTGCTTCCCCTTTCTCCGGCTTTACATGCCCTGATGCGCCACGTTTTGGCCCAGCGCTATTCCACCTTACCCACGGAAGCAGAGATTAGCAAAACCATTGCCGCACAAATGCTCTGGCAGTATATTGGCGAAGGTGAACAAAGCTCGGCCATGCGCCGCCGACCCGACCAGCTCTCCATCGTCGAACGGGTCCAGAGCTATGCGACCATGCATCTGGGTGAGCCGCTCACCCTTGCTCAACTGGCGCATGTCGTCTCGATCACGCCCACGCATTTGATCCGCCTCTTTCGCAGCGAAGCGGGGCAAACACCGCTCGCCTATGTCTGGCATCAACGCGTAAAAATGGGCCTTGAATTGCTGGAGCAGACCGGGCTGACGGTGGAACAAATCGCTCAGCGCTGCGGCTTTAAGACAAGCTACCACTTTTCACGTCGAATAAAAGAAGCCACCGGTTTTACGCCGATGCAAGTGCGGCGTCTAGCCTGGCAGCAAGCCGAGTAAACGTGTAACAAGCACGATTTTTAGCCCTTGATTGCCCCAATCGTCAGATTATTCAGCAATTGTTTGCGCCCCGCGATAAAAATCGCAATAATCGGCAAGGTGGCCAAGAAAGCGCCAGCCAGAATCATCCCATATTCAATTTTATACAGCCCGTACAGCGTCGCCAGCCCCAATGGATAGGTAAACTTCTCGGTACTGCGCAAAACAATCAAAGGCCACAGATAATCATTCCACGAACCCAGAAAAACCAAGACCGCCAATACAGAGAGCGCTCCTTTGACTAGTGGCAGCCCAATCCGCCAGAAGATGCCCCACTCCGACGCACCGTCGATGCGCGCGGCGTCGATCAACTCCGATGGGATGCTGAGCATGTTTTGCCGCATAAAGAAGACTCCGAAGGCGCTGATCGCCCCAGGAATAATGATGCCCAGATAGCTATCCAGAAAATTAATCCGCAACATCAACAGGAAAAGCGGCACCAGGATAATCTGGAAGGGAATAGTTAACGAACCCAGCAAGATCAGAAAAAGCACGCGTTTGCCGCGGAACTCAAACTTGGCAAAACCCCAGCCGACCATTGACGAGAACAAGAGATTCAGCAAAGTCTGGCTGATCGCGACAATCGCGCTGTTGCCAAATTGGGCGACAAAAGGAATATCTGCTCCGCTGAGCAGGCGCTGATAGTTGATCAAGGTTGGCGCTTGGGGCAGAAAATGGAGCGGAAAGCTAAAAATTTCAGCATTTTCTTTAAAAGAGCCGGTAATCATATAGACAAAAGGCGCGCCGGTCAGTACCACACAGAGCAAGAGCAGCGCATAAAGTAAAATACGCTCAAACAGGCTTTGCCAGTGTACTTTGCGCCCCGTCCGCACCGTAATATTTTTTTCTTGCATCGAAGCGTTGATCGCCATATCAATTCTCTCTGAGCCCTACCCAAAATTCCACGTTCAGTCAGCATTGATTGCTCAATGATCAATCTTCCCTAAACATACCAAGGATGCGCAGTTGTAACAAGGTCAATACCAGAATAATGATCGCCAAGGCATAGCCAAGGGCAGCGGCATAGCCCAGTTCCAGATTGCGAAAGCCCATGCGATAGAGATACATAGTGAGGAAAAGACCGGCATTGCGTGGCCCCCCTTCATATCCCCCCAACAAAATGGACGGTTCGCTAAATAGGTTGTAGGAGCCGATAATCGCAAAGGAGAGCACAAAGATCAACACTGGTCGCAACAGCGGCAGCGTGATATAGCGAAAAACTTGGCCACGGTTGGCGCCATCGATAATGGCCGCTTCCTTCACTTCTGCTGGGATATTCTGTAGCCCGGCCATAAAATAGAGGGCATTGATGCCCGTGTAGCGCCACAGCCCCATCAAAATAATTGCCGGCATAATAAACCTGACCTCGCGCAGCCAACGCACCGGTTCGATGCCTAACGGGACGAGAATGTAGTTGTTCAACAAACCGTAGTCGAGTTCAAAGACCAACCGAAAGATGATGGCGACCACTACACCGGCGGTGATATTGGGCGCAAAGAAGAAAAAACGAAAAAATTCTCGCCAGGGCAGGTGGCGCATCGACAAGATCAGCGCCAGGCCCAGTGCCGCCGGGACAATCACAAAAATGCTGCCGGCCGCATAGTAACTGGTATTAGTCAACGCTTTCAGGAACAACGGGTCGCTTACCAGGTCGCGATAATTGTCTAACCCCAGAAAACGCGCTGTGCTGTTAATGCCCGATTTTTTAAAAAAGCTCAAATAGAGCGCCCACAGCACCGGGTAGACAAAAAAGATCGCATAACCCACAAAAAATGGGCTAAT
>JBBRVA010000286.1:0-9210 GCA_038247295.1 Caldilineales bacterium
GACGGCTCGGACCGATCGGCGCAGATTCTGCCGCATGCCCAGGCGTTGGCGCAGAAATTTGGCTCTCGGCTCGTGTTGCTTCAGGTCGTAGAGCCGACATCTGTTGCCATGATGCCAGCGGCCGACGCCGTTCCGTACTTCGATCCGGATCTGCTTGAGCGGATTATGGAAGAAGCCAAAATATATTTGGCGGAACGGCAAGCTGAACTAAAAGCGCAAGGCATCGAGGCTGTTACCTATATCGAGACGGGGCCGGTAATTTCCACAATTTTAGCGCTGGCCGAGCGTGAACACGCCGATTTGATTGCGATGGGTAGCCACGGCCGCACCGGGCTGGCCAGGGTTTTTTATGGCAGTGTCGCCACAGGGGTGCTGAATCAGGCTGACCGGCCGCTCTTGTTGGTGCGCACCCATAGCTAGCCGATCGATTAGAGTCTAACTCAGGTTGGGGCTAAGCGATGCTGTTTACTGGACTACAATTGGCAAGTAGATTGTGTTTACTACGGCTGGCGCTTCTTTGACGGTAATCGTCAATGCTGGTGTTGTGACCCGCATATCATCGTGGGTGTAAATTACCATGCTTAGGTTATAGGTGCCAGGTGTGTTCGCCCCAGCCCAGGTCCATGTGTAAGGCGCTGTTGTGACCGTATCCAGCAGTGTGCCATCTTGGAAAAATTCGACATAGTTGATGTAGTCATCGGTCTCACTTGCGGCCGCTAATGTGGTAATGGCCAGGCTGATGGCGGTCGAAGGTGTAATTTCGGCGACGCCATCGGTTGGGCCAAATACCACCTGTCCAGTGGCTGGATGTTCAGCGGCGAGATTGAGCAGAAATTCGCTATTGGCTACATTCCAATGGCTGGCCAGATAGCTGCCGGCTGGCGGATTGGTGTGGAAGTAATCATCGTGATTGCAATCGAGCTGATGCGCGTATTTTTGATCGGCGCATACAACTGCAACAGCCGATTGGCTGCCACCGTCGGCGTAGCACATCACATCATATTCGTCGTTGCAATGCCAGCCACCGCTTGTGTGGGGCGCATCATTCTGCACGCCACCCAGGGTGTGGGTTAATTCGTGGGCTGCCAACATTGCCCCCCAACAATGGCGGTCGATGCGGGCATAACCAGTCTGCTGATTATTCGCATTCTCCAATCCTGGCTGTGAATCGCGCTTGATCGTAGCCGTGCCACACAAAATCTCGGCTTCGACAAAGAGCATATATTTGCGGTTTGGGTCGCTATAGCCCAGCGTGCGCAGCGCAGAAACCGTTGCCGTAAATTTGTCATCTGCTTCGGCGGGCAGTTCGACAGCTAAGACATCAATCTGGCAATCGGCATTGGTGACGAAGCGGATGCGGCGATGTCCACCCGTTGCCTGGGCGCTGGCTGCGTAGATAGCATCAGCGCCTGCCGCAATCGTCCGAATCTGCTCAACTACTTCTGGATATCGATCCGGTTGGTCAACGGTACGCACGTACATCACTTGGACGCGCTTGCCGCTTACGCCATCACCCACACATACTGCCGCCGGCACTGCTGTTGTCGCTGCCTGCGCCCCTTGGATTTCTTCGCCATTCAGGGGCAGGTCCAGGCCGTGGGTGCACAGGTCGGTGCCTGCAATCCGGTAAGCCTCTGTACCACACAGTGCCTCATCGACAACCAACCCGGCGTCTGTCTGCGCAGTTCCGAGCGTGCCCATCGGCTCGGCGTGGGCAAAGGCTGTCTGTGGTGCAAAAGCTAGCCACAGGCTAATACCCAGGATGCTGAACGTCAAGAGCCGTTGTGCTGCTCCCCACAATGTGGCTGTATGATTAGGTGCTGTGGTCCGCTTGCTTTGCATGTAAACACTTTCTCTGCGATTACTTGATCCGTTTCTTCTTGCGCTTATCGTATCATAAACTTAAACTCTATTTTGTTGCAATATTCTTTCACAAGTGTCTAGTATTTGCTATATCGATAGGTAAAAATCCGTGGCGCGCCGAAAACACACACGCTCTATGATCGTGGCAGATTGACTGATAAGACTTACCCAAAGTGAAGGATGATTAGACGTGCCCAGGCTCGCGTCGTACAGCAAGCTTCTCTCGTCAACCATTCGTCTTTCGTCCCATCGGGACGCACGACCTTAGGCTGTTGGCAAGAGCGCCCGAATCGTTTCCAGCGTATCCGCTTCTTCGATTGGCTTGTCGTGTCGCCAGCGTAAGATGCGCGGGAAACGTACGGCAATGCCGGATTTGTGGCGTGATGAGCGTTGGATGCCTTCAAAGGCCAACTTGAAGACGAATTCTGGCTTGACCGTGCGCACCGGGCCAAACTTTTCGAGCGTATTGCGCCGGATAAAGGCGTCTACTTCGCGGATCTCGGCGTCGGTTAGCCCCGAGTAGGCTTTGGCAAACGGGATCAGGTTGCCAGCATCATCCCAGACGCCAAAGGTGTAGTCGGTATAGAGGCTGGCGCGCTTGCCGGAGCCGCGCTGGGCGTTGATCAGCACCGCATCAACCGTGTAGGGCTCGATCTTCCACTTCCACCAGTCGCCGCGTTGGCGACCCACCCGATAAGGTGAATCGCGCCGTTTGAGCATAAACCCTTCGACCATGCGGCTACGGCTCTCGTCGCGCAACTCCGCCAATGCTACCGTCCCATTTCCACTCCACCTGCCATTGATCCAGCGCGCCCAGTTGATCCGCCGGGTCGCCCTCAATCGGGTAGGCCAGGAAAAATGGATAGGGCCGGCTGATATTCTCGGCCTGTGCTTCGGGCGCCAATAGCGCGCCCATGCGTCGCGTTCTTATGCCACCACTCGTTGATCTGCGCAAAGGTCGCCTGTTGGGGTTGCCAGTGGTAGATTGGCAGCCCAAAGGTCGCCTCGCTAATAAAGCAGTCGCAGCGCAGGGGTTCAAATGGCGTACAGGTGCCGTCGGGCTCTGTCTTGTAGTCGCCAGAAACGACCCATACTTCGCCCTGATAGGCCACACGGATCTGCGCCGAGCCGAGGATATGACCGGCTGGATGAAAGGAAATTTGCACACCGTTGATGGTTGTCACCTCGCCGTAGGGCCGCGTTTGGATCGCAGCATCGGCCCCTAACCGCAGCCGAAAGACGCGCGCTCCCTCCTGTGCGACTAGATAGGATTGGCAGCCCCACGCATAATGGTCGGCGTGGGCATGGGTGATCACGGCGCGGGGCACAGGACGCCACGGGTCGATATAGAAGTCGCCAACCGCACAATACAGACCGGCGTCGGTGGGTGCTAATAGAGGTGGATTGGATAAGGTTGGCATCGTCTATCCAACTTTTTGTCGCTGACAACAGGTAAATCCGGTCCGCCCGGTGCAGATCCCTGCGAGGGGCTGGGGCACTGCCACCCCAAATGTCGTCAGCAGATCGCGCAGATCGCCAAGCGGCAAACCGATGACACCAGAAATGCAACCCTCGATCACACGCACCGGGGCAAATTCTGGATGTTGAATGGCATAGGCCCCGGCCTTGTCCAGCGGATCGCCGGTGGCAATATAGGCGGTGAGCTCAGCATCGGTGTAGTCGCGCATAAAAACCTGCGTCGTATTGACCCGGGTCTGCTGTCGATTTGTTTGGGGCGCGTAGAGGCTCAGCCCAGTGTGGACTTCGTGCGGCCGGTTGCGCAATTGCTCCAACATTTGGCGAGCGTCATTGTCATCAACTGGTTTGCCCAGAAGCGTGGCGCCCAAAGCCACCACTGTATCGGCGGCGATAATCAGGTAGGGGGCACCACTGGTGGGCAACCGGTCGGTCACCGCGCGTGCCTTGGCTTCGGCCAGCCGATGGGCCAGGGCACGCGGCGCTTCGTCGACGGCGGGCGTCTCATCCAGCGCCGCCACCTGAATCGTAAAGTCCAGCCCCAGGTTGCGCAGAAATTCCTGGCGTCGTGGGCTGGCCGAGGCTAAAATTAATTGATACGGTAGGCTTAGGTGGGTCACAGGCAGAGATCCGATCCGAAATGAAAAAAAACATAAAATCTTGAATTCAGATTTATAAAGTATAAAGCGTACCGTTAGCCCTAGTATGTAGGCAAAATCTGCATATGACAAATCAACTCTGCATGTTTTAGCGCAGATGATCTAGGTTTGCTGCATTTATGGCAGTTGGACAAAATGGGCGTGCTTATGGCACTATGGCATATCAAACTAAATTAGATGCCTGCATCATTTACGACGGGCGTCGCGCAGCGAAGAAAGTCTACCCCTCAAATTATTTCTATTTTATGTTGGAGTCAAAAGGAAGGAATGCGATGAGCAACAACGTGAGCGCTCCGGCCAATGGGCGCGTAAAGATGGTGATGATCGGTACCGGTGGCATGGCACGCCACCACGCCACCCGCATCGCTAAACAACAGGATACTACCGAAATCCGCATTGTGTGTGAGCCTTCGGGGCAAGCCTACGAGCTTTTTTGTGACAAATTGGAGGAGGCAGGCATCCAGCCGCCGCCCAATGAACCAGATTTGAACAAGTTGCTCAAGCAGTACGCCGGTGAACTGGACGCGGCCTTTATCATTACCCCGCATGCCTATCATCATGATCATGCCCAAGCCTGTTTGGAAGCCGGCATCGATGTGCTGCTGGAAAAGCCGATGGTGATGAACGCTGGCGAAGCGGAAAGTTTAATCAAGACGCGGGACAAGACGGGCCGTCTGCTGGTCGTTTCGTTTAATGGCAGTCTTTCGCCCCAAGTGCGGACGGCCGTGCGCATGTTGCGTTCGGGCGATTTGGGCGATATTTTGAACGTGAGCGCCACGGTCTGGCAAAATTGGAAACTAGCCACCACCGGCGCTTGGCGACAAGACCCGGTGATTGCGGGCGGTGGTTTTCTGTTCGATACAGGCGCCCACATGCTCAATACGGTGACTGACTTGGTCGGCGAAGACTTTGTGGAAGTGGCGGCTTGGCTGGACAACCGCGGCACCCCGGTCGACATTCTTGGCACTGTGATGGCGCGCACGCGTTCGGGCGCCTTTGTTACCTTGAACGGCTGTGGTGATGCGATCAAGTCGTGCTCGTCGGATGTGCGTGTTTTCTGCCAACAAGGCATTTTGCGCACCGGCGTCTGGGGCGAACGTCTACAAGTGCAGCGCCAGGGTCAGAACGATCTGGTGCCGGTGCGCGTGCCGGCCTCGCATGGACAGTGGGAGCAATTCTTGCGGGTGCGCAAGGGTGATCTCGAAAATCCTTGCCCACCGGAAGTCGGTCTGCGCATGGCGCGCCTGTGGGATATGATCCAGGCTTCGGCGGCACAGGGTGGCCAGCCGGTGAAGATGGTGTAGAGCGGGAACAGGTAGACAGGGAGACAAGGAGACAGGGAACAGCTAGGATGTCCTTGTCTCCTTGTTTCCCTATCTACCTATCTACACAAAACCTATCCTGTAAGAAAAAGTCATAATTCTGTAATGGAATGTTCCTTCTGAATTGGGTAAAATGGGGTACAATAGGGCAATATGCCGGTTGTTGTCTGGTAACCGGCATATTGTCAAACTGTTGCTTGTGCGTCAGACACTAGAAACTGATACCATGTTAGCCCAATAAGGAGTTTTTCAATGGCGAAAAACCAAACTGCATTAAAAGAAGCACCAACCCTGCCGGAACAGAATGGCCGGGTCGTCCAGAAGCTTATGCCGGCGCCTGAACCCGCCTATACCTCCGTCCCTCCTTCGATCCAGATTACCGATCCCCACTATCCGTCGGGTGACGATAACCCTTTCCATCCCACGTTTCGGGAAAGCGCCTATGCCGTTGCGCAGGCGCAATTGGATACTGTGGCCGATTTTATGGGTCTGGATGATGATCTGCGCCTCTACTTGCGCACCTGTCAGCGCGAGTTGATTGTTCACTTTCCGGTCAAAATGGACGATGGTCACATGCGCATGTTCACCGGCTTTCGCGTCCATCACAACACGATCAAAGGCCCCACCAAAGGTGGTATCCGCTATCACCACGACGTATCGCTAGACGAGTGTCGCGCCCTGGCGATGTGGATGACCTGGAAATGCGCGCTGATGAATCTGCCCTACGGTGGCGCCAAAGGTGGCGTCATCGTCGATCCCAAAGCGCTGAGCCTGCAAGAGTTGGAAAAGATGACCCGCCGTTATGCGACCGAGATCAGCAGCTTTATCGGCCCCGAGCGCGACATCCCTGCGCCGGATGTCGGCACCAACGCCCAGATCATGGCTTGGATCATGGATACCTATTCGATGCATAAAGGTTATTCGATCCCGGCTGTAATTACCGGTAAACCGGTAGCGATTGGCGGTACGGTCGGGCGTGAATATGCCACCGGCCTGGGTGTCACCTATGTAACGCGTTCATTGCTCAAACAGCGCTTTGGCCGTAGTCTGGAAGATGTCACCGTAGCGATCCAGGGTTTTGGTAATGTAGGCAGTTGGACGGCGCGCACGATGCACGAACGCGGCGCGCGCATCGTTGCGATCAGCGATCAATATGGCGGTATCTACAACAAAAGCGGGCTCGATCTGCGCCAGCTACAGCGTTACATGGACGAAGCGCGCACCGTGGTCGGCTACCCCGGTGCTGATGCAATCAGCAACCAGGAATTATTAGAACTGGATGTCGAGGTGTTGGTGCCGGCGGCGCTCGAAGGCCAGATCACGCGCGAAAATGCGGATCGGGTGCGGGCCAAGATTATTGCCGAAGGTGCCAACGGCCCGACCACGCCCGAAGCCGACCGGATCCTGAATGACAAGGGGGTTACCATTATTCCCGATATCCTGTGTAACGCCGGTGGTGTGGTAGTCAGCTATTTCGAGTGGGTACAGGGCTTACAATCCTTCTTCTGGGACGAAGGCGAGGTGCGGCGCAGTATGGAAAAAACGCTGCTCGACAACCTCGACGCCGTGATCGGCGCCACAGTGCGCCACCAATGTGACCTGCGCACGGCGGCCTATACGATTGCGATTAATCGCATTGTCGAAGCAGTGAAGTTACGCGGGTTTTATCCGTAAGGGATGGTATAAAGAATAATTTGTGCATTTGTCACCCTGTAAGGGCCTGTCTTTCAGGGCGAAATAGACCCTTGCAGATGACAAATACTGAAGTTAATTTTACCGCGCTTACGGCTAGCGCACATGACCAGAACTAACCGTACGAACAACACCCACGCCTGGCTAGGTGTGGGTGTTGTTGCGCGTGAGACTGGTTATGGATTGAATCACACTATGCTGTTTCACGTTTCTGCCTCAACCCATTTATAATGGCCCACTATGAATAACGATCTGCAACGGAAAATCTTATTATCGCTCGTCTTCGCTTTACTCATCTATATTGCCTTGGCGCTGTGGAGTGACTGGGGGAAATTAACCACCGCCCTCACCAACTTCCCCTGGCACTGGCTACCCGCCGTGATCGGGCTGACACTGGTCAACTATGGGGGACGGCTCTTCAAATGGCAATGGTATCTCAACTTGCTCGGGATCGAGATTGCACGCCGTGACAGCGCCCGCATTTTTGGCGTGGGCATGTTGATGGTGATGACCCCGGGCAAGGCCGGTGAGTTTCTAAAGAGTTATATGGTGAAGAACGTCACTGGCACGCCGATGAGTGTCAGCGCGCCGATTGTGCTGGCCGAGCGCATGACCGACGGCATTGCCATGTTGCTATTGGCCAGCGTCGGTCTTTTTGCCTTCCCCGACCCTACCGCGCGCTGGATTGCCGGTTTGATCTTCATTGGTTTTGTCAGCGCGATTGTCATTATTCAGATTCGCCCCTTGGCGCTTTGGTTGCTCAATTTTGGCAAACATCTCCCCGTGGTCAAACGTTTTGCCGGCCATCTCTACAGCTTTTACGAGAGTAGTTATCTGATCTTCAAGCCACGCAATCTGCTGATCTCGTTGACGATTGGTTTGATCAGTTGGGGGGCCGAGGGGCTGGCCTACTTTGTGGTTTTGGTCGGCTTTGGTATGCCGGCAACCTTAGAAAATGTGTTGGTGGCACTCTTTATCTTTTGCATCAGCACCGTAATCGGTGCGGTCTTTGCCATGCCCGGTGGGTTGGGCGGCGTGGAAGGCAGCCTGCTGGCGCTCAGTGTGCGTCTGCTCGGTTTTGCCGCCGCCACCGCCACTGCCGCGGCGCTGCTGGTCCGTTTCTGCACGCTCTGGCTAGGCGTGGGCATCGGTGTGGTCTGCTTCTTGCTGTGGCCTTATCTGCTGGCTAGCGCTGACAGTGTGCGGCGTCAACCGGTGGTGACGGTGGATTGAACAACGCTGCGCTACTTTCCCCTTTTTGACGTTTGACCTTTACCCCCATCCTGCATACAATACACTGTGTCTGTTTTGATCTGATACAGTTGTCTGTTTGCGCGCCCACCTCACCAACATCAAAGGAGAACCAAGGTTTATGGATACCCAAAAACATACCCTGTCTCGCCGTGAACTATTAAAAGCCATTGGTATTACAACAGGTGCGCTGGCCTTGGGGCCAATGCTAGCCGCCTGCGCCCCCCCCGCCGCCGCACCCACCAGCGGTGGTGAAGCAGCGGCCCCGGCGGCCGACACGGCTAAAACGCTGGAATTGTGGACTTTTGTCAACACGCACGCCCGTTGGTTCCGCTCAATGGCGGAAGATTACACCAAAGAAAAAGATCCAGATTTTACCCTCAATGTCTCGGAAATCGCTTATGGCGATATGCATGACAAAACCTTGATTGCCCTGCAATCGGGTGGAGTGGGTGCACCGGATTTGGTTGATATTGAGCAGGGTCGTTTTGGCGGCTTCTTGCGCGGCGAAGATCCGGGGTTGGTGGATCTGGCTGACCGGCTCAACGAAGGCGGCTACCTGGAACAACTCGTGGCGGCGCGCTTAGCGCTCTACAGCTTCCAGGGCAAAATTTACGGTATTGAACACGCCTTGACGCCCGTGGTCCTCTACTACCGCCATGATCTGTGGAGCGCCGCTGGTCTCGACCCGCAAACTTTTGCCACCTGGGATGACTATATTGCCGGCGCCAGCCAAGTTGCCAAGGATGACGCATTGGCGATGCGCTTCCCGCCGCACGATGTTTTGTTGCGCCAGCGCGGCAGTGACTATTTCGACGCCGATGGCAATGTGACGTTGGATTCTGCCGACTCAGTCGAGACGATGGAGTGGATTTTGGCCTTGCGCGATCAGCACAAAGTTGCGGATCAAGGGCCTGATACGGATGAAGCCTGGTGGGCGGCCGTCC
>JBBRVA010000287.1:0-9210 GCA_038247295.1 Caldilineales bacterium
GTCACGCGTAATCCAGACCGCAACATCCCAGTCACTATCGGGACGCGCCATCTCATTGGCCTGGCTACCAATGAGGACGGCAAAGATAATTTGCGGAATACCCGCAAGAGTTTGACTAATTTGACCAAAGTACATGAATATTCCCTTTCCCAACAGCCCTCGGAAATAACTTTAAATCAGCGATACTTTGTCTCCTTTACTCGCCGCCGCCATCAAAAATACTGCAACGATGACTGCCAGCAAGCTACTAATCAAGTCCAAAGCAAGAAGTCGCAAAGGCTATTCAGAAAAGATTGAGCGCCGGGCGATATTCAGGAACCCAACGTATCAGGATCTCACGACCTAGCTCATCGTTTTGGCATGGCTCAGCCAACAAAGGTCGTAAATTTATCAAAAAATCTTCGTCGACTGCACGCGCCTGAGCGATACGCAATTTAGGGTGTGGCGTTTGACGGGTCTGCTCAGAGTCGGCCAGCAACTCTTCGTAGAGCTTCTCGCCAGGACGCAAGCCGCTGAACTCGATGCGAATCTCATCTACGGCATAGCCACAAAGGTGAATCATCTTGCGCGCCAGATCTACGATCTTGACCGGTTCGCCCATATCCAGAACAAAAATTTCGCCCCCTTGCCCCATCGCCGCAGCCTGCAAAACCAGTTGCGCCGCTTCGGGAATCGACATGAAATAACGGGTAATCTCTGGATGGGTGACCGTCACCGGCCCTCCGCGCGCAATCTGCGCCTGAAACTTCGGAATCACGCTGCCGGTACTGCCGAGCACGTTACCAAAGCGCACCATCTCGAACTGAGTACCAAGTCCCTGCCGATGCATTGCTTCGCAGACCATTTCGGCCAAACGCTTGGTTGCGCCCATCACATTCGTCGGGTTAACCGCTTTATCGGTTGAAATCAGCACAAAACGCTCGGCGCCGAGTCGGCTCGCCGTTTCAGCGACCAGCAAGGTACCCAGCACGTTGTTGCGTACCGCCTGCCAGGCATTACCCACTTCCATAAGTGGCACGTGCTTGTAAGCCGCCGCATGGAAAACTACTTGGGGCAAATAGGCGGCAAAGACCTCATTCAAACGCGCCGCATCTTTGACGTCACCGGCCAGTGCCACAACGAGGGTGTCCGGCATATGGACGGCAAACCACTGTTCCAAGGTGTACAGCGCGAACTCACTTTGTTCGTAGAGAACCAGTCGAGCGGGCAAGAATTTGGCCAACTGCCGGCACAATTCACTACCAATTGAACCACCAGCGCCAGTGACCAGGATAGTTTTACCGGCCGCCATCGCCGCCACATGTGGCGTATCGATCCACACCGGCTCACGGCCGAGCAAGTCCTCAATTTCCACCGGACGAATCGCGGAAATAGCAACCCGGCCGGCCATCACATCCTCTAGGCCAGGCACGGTAAACACATGGGCCCCAGCCTCAACCGCCAAATCTGTCGCCCGCCGACAAGCCTCGGCAGCGGCCGAGGGCATCGCCAATATGACGTGTGAAGCCTTCTCTGCCGTGAGAATTTCAGGCAAGGCATCAATTCCGCCCAAAACCGGATGCCCAGAGAGTTCCCTGCCCCATTTGCTGCGATCATCATCAACCAAGCCAACGACGCGCCAGTCCGCACTGCGCTCCAACTCCCGCACCAGCATCACGCCGCCCCGCCCTGCGCCAACGATCACCACCGGCTTACCCTGAGCGATCAAGCCACCATACAGGCGATGCTCTTTCCACATCCGGTAGGCTGCCCGACCACCGCCCATGTAAAGCACCAACAACATCGGGCAAAGAACCAACAAAGAACGCGGCACAACCTGCTGCTCATGGCGATATAAGACAAAAAATACCAGCAATACTGCGGTCGACAAGCCAATTGCTCGTAAAACGCGCTTCAAATCCGGCAAACTGGCAAACATCCAAATGCCGCGATAAAGTCCCGCCAGGCGACAAGCCACCGCATGCGCCGGCAATAAAACCACCAAACCCCAGCCCAAGACAGCGATGAAATTAGCCGGCACATCAAAATTAAAGCGCAGCAAAAACCCGCCAACCCATGCAAAAACAAGGGCCGACAGGTCAAAAAGGAATACAAAGAGGGAAAGAAAAACTTTAGTCACTTGAATTGGGATACAAAGCTGCAGCGATCTTTGAATTAGCCACCAATTGTAACCGCTCAGGGCTAACTCCCAGACTGCGAATCAAACCATGAGCATCAATGAGACACCCCATCGCGCTTAACGACCTTGACTGCGGTAAGCCAAATAATCCGGATATCAAACCAGAACGACCGACGTTGCAAATATTCGACATCAAGCACCACCTTCTGCGGAATGGGTAACTCATCGCGCCCATTTATTTGCGCCCATCCGGTCAAGCCTGGCATCAATTTATCGACCCCAAATTCGGTGCGTAGCGCAACAAGATCGTCCTGATTAAAAAGCGCTGGGCGTGGGCCGACAAAACTCATGTCACCGACCAAAATGCTCCATAGTTGCGGCAATTCATCAAGGCTGGATTTGCGTAAAAAGGAACCAATCGGCGTCAGCCAAGCATTGGGGTCTTGCAACAAGTGCGTGGCGACTGCCGGCGTCCCTATCCGCATACTGCGAAATTTCGGCATTTTAAAATTATGGTTGTGTCGACCAACGCGATCTGACCAATAAAGCACAGGCCCAGATGAAGTGACTTTAACCAAAACCGCCACCAGCAGCACCGGTATGGCCAAAATCACTGAGGCAATCAGCGCTAAGCCAAGATCAAATAGACGTTTCATTTCTTCAACATTTCAGACAATCCATCTGCCAACGAAACCCTGGCCTGCCAACCTAACTCCCGCTCGATACGCGCCGGCGAGTACCAAGCCGAACCCAACAATCGGTCTAAAACCTCACTATCCAGCGGCAATCGGCGCTTAAGCAACTTTTCCAAACCATCGCCAAACCAAGCCGCCGTGCGCAGCACTGCATTAGGCACCGACCAAGCACAAGGCGGCAGCCCCTGAGCTGTCCGCAACGCAGCAAATAAGGCAAAGCCGGAAGGCGCTTCCGGACTGGCGACAATATAGGTTCGACCAGCCGCACGATCATCGTCAACCACCAAACGCATCGCCGACACCACATCACTGACATGGACCAGTGAGCGATGATTGCCAGTTTCTGGCAGCGGTGGGAAAAGGCCGCGTTTCACCAAACGCCCCATCCGCTCAAGATTACCCCGCCCGCCCTTACCATAAACCATCGCCAGGCGCAGATTGACCACATGCATGCCATAACGCTGCCCTGCGGCCAAAACAGCCTGCTCAGCCGCCTGCTTGGCCAAACCATAGGCAGTTTCTGGCTCCCCCGGAAAGTCTTCGTCGGTACAAGCAGCCCCCGGTTCCGCCATTGCCTTAACGCTGGACAAAAAGACAAACCGCCGCACCCCAGCCTGACCAGCGGCCTCAACCAGATTCCGTGTTCCCTCAAAATTCACTCGCCAGTGCTGGGCCGCATCATCACCAGAAAGTGAAGAAAATGCATGGGCATAGCCGGCACAATGAAAGACACGCTCAACGCCGGCGCATGCTGCGGTCAACGCAGATTTATCGGCTAAATCAGCGATTAAACTACCCCCTTCCTGCTGACCGCTTCGGCCCATGGCGCGGCATGGCAAACTACTAGCACGTAGAGCAGATAACAGCCTCTGGCCGATAAAGCCTGACGCACCTGTGATAAGAGTCACTTTAAGGCCACCGCAACATCAACTCGTTGAGCTTCAGCTTCAATTCTACTTAACCGCCAATTTTGTGCTTCACGCAAAGCACGCATTGCCTTGTAGAGTTCATTATCAAGGGCTGTCTGATAGCGCCCGATCAAATCGACTGAAGCACGTACCTGGGCGCTATCGCGATACAAGCGGACCAACTCTTTGATGCGCTCATGATCATAGACCTGTCTGAATGCGGTAATCAGGTCAATCAAATAGGCCCTGAGTTCTTTTCCGGTAGTAGCAAGTTTTGCTGAAAACAGCTCTCTGGTTCCCCCTGCACTGTCGAGCAGTTGGCGATAGGCCAGAGGGAATAACGCCTCAATCTGATCGAAGCTCAATGATCTTTTTTTGAGAGAAAGGGCCAACATGTTCGCCAAGCCTCTCCCGATTTCTTCCGAGCCACCTTCAATGAACGGCATATGCGGAAAATTGATCGCATCTTTTAATCGCTGATCAGATGCTGAAATACCTAGTGAATTGGCTGCCATTAGCAAATCCTTACCATGCAACGTCCGCTGTTTGAGTTCGACCTCCGCCGACTCGGCGCGAATCAGTCGGCGCTGGCGCCACATTGCCACCGCTATCCGTTCGACCAGAGTTTGCTCAAGCAGGCCAAGCGGTTCCATCTCATGCTGCAGGGTTGCCAGAAGGAGATCGAACTCCTCACGGCTTTCGTTTTCGAGAACGAGATGCGTGCTCAAAATACCATGGCAGCGGGCATTTTGGCTGACGGTTTGCTTGCCGAAATCGCTTTTCGGACCAGTACTCTTGCCAGCGTTGCTCCGGTTTGATGCCTGTTTTTTCTCTGACATAGCTACCCCCTATTTGGCTTTGTTTCGCAATTCCGTCGTAAATCGACATACACACAACAGGCCTTCAAACGATCTGGTGCGGCTGATCATTGGCAGCAGGAATATGCCGCGCCACGTCCATGCTGTCATGCCGCAACCTCAGCACATCAATGCGCTCATCCACGCCGACCCGGAAGACGACAAAGTGCCACCCCCTTCCGGCCATACCGAGCAACATGCAAAGTACGAATGCCAAGTTCAATCTCATCACGAGCTTTGGCACCCAGAATCGCTGGGCCATTTTTAACTGCCCTGATGGCCAGTGAAATGGTCTCTGCGTAGATTTCAGCCTGCCCAGCACCAAAAGTCCTGGCTGTCCCCTGTGTGATTTCGGCATAGTCTTGTTCGACTTGACGACCAAGACTAACATTCCAAACGCTACTCATACGCCCGCGATGGCTTTGGCTGCAACAGACTTGAGATGGACGCCGAGAGCATCAGATGATTCAAAAGCCAAGAACTGACCCGCATCGAAATCAGCGCCCCCTACCAAAACAGCGCTGCGCAAGGCTTCCAGACGTGAGGCGTTCTCTGCGTCTCTCTGCGTCTCTCTGCTCAATGAGGCGCAACCCCTCACGCAGCACCTCGCTGGCATTTTGATATCGGCCACTTTTGATATCGGCCACTTGACACGAGACCCTCCACTTAAGAGGCTTGGTGATTGGTCAGTACAACAGTGCGGGTAGACATCTTATTTTCCTCAAAAGCTGTATCGGCAGATTATGCCAATACAGCTTTTGCACATCCGCTAATGCAGCTTCGGCCGATGAACTACACCGAAGCGCCTAGCCAAGTCTGCAAGGCGCTTATCAAAAGTCCACAATTCAGTGCCTGGCGTAATAAGTGTGGATGCCAGTAGCACCATGTCCACCAACCCACAGCCAAGTCCATACAGTTTTTCGTGCTCGATGAAGTCCATGACCTCACTTAAGCTCGCCTGATTGCAGGGTAGCAAAAGGCTAATATTGTTCAGCGTCTGGGTGCGTGGCGCAGGGGGCGTTCCACAAGTAAGTTCGAGTATGACCATCGGGTGAGTCAGCCCGAGGTCTAGCCCGATTAAATCAACCAACGTATCGTTTCCGTTGCGGAAGTGGTCTATCCACACCGAGGTGTCGATGAGCACACTCATTGCGAGACTGGCTCTTCACGGCGACGCGGTACATCCTCAATCTCAGGCATCGTGCCGCCTAGAGCGGCAAGGCGCTTGGCTGCTTGCACGCGCACGAAGGTCTTCATGGCTTCTCGAAAAATGTCCGATTTGTCCATGTTAGTGTCGGCCACTTCCAAAGCCTTTTCATATAGTGCATCGTCGATAGTGACAGTGGTACGCATGGGGCCGCCTTTTTTTCTCATCAGTAGTGATGTGATTTTACATCAAAAACAGCACCAATTCTTGCTCATAGAATGTTCATCGTGGGTAGCCACTGCTTGGCAGCGTGCAGTACGCGGAGCGCTCGCACCAGATCGCCGGCAACGTCGTAAATCAGGTTGTAGTTTCTATGCGCGACAAGCTCACGTGTGCCTGGTAGTCGGCCAAGCCGACCAAGGCCCGGGTGATCCACTAAGCGGGCAGCCTTCTCGGATAGCAGTTCATCAAGATCAAGCGCGGCGCTCGGGTTATCGGCTGCGATGTACTCACGAATTGCTTTTCTGTCTTCTCGCGCCGGCCGCGTCCAAACCAACTTCACGAATTAGCGCCGTCCAGCTTGCGCCGTGTCTCTGCGCGCCAGGCCTCTGCTTCCGCTTCGACCTCCTCGGCTGAAACCACATCGCCGGCATTTGCCGCGCCGAGGCCGACTTGCACCTCTCGTCGGAGCCAAGAGTCATGCTCCGCGGCCTCTTGCTGTTGCTTCACGAAATCACGCATGAAGTCACGCAAGAGCTGCGCACCCGTACGGTCGCGGGACTTTGCTGCCATGGAAAACTCGTCTTTCAATCCTTCATCGACCCGGAAAGTAAAAGTTGTTTCGCTCATGGTGCTGCGCCTCATGTGTTACACGATAAGTACACTGTAGTACATCTACCATTCGTCGCACAAGTCCTAACGATCACGGTGGGTGCTGTCAATTTTTGGCAAACGCCCCCAGTGCTTCCAAAAATAACGTCCCATGCTCGCCAGATGCCAGCGCAGATGACGAATACTCCGGTGACTGTCACGCTGGGCATCGTGGATGACGTTCACTTGTGGGCAAGCAATGATTTTCAGCCCGAGCTTCCAGACGCGGGCGCAGATGTCGACATCCTCGTAGTAAAGGAAAAATCCTTCGTCAAAACCGCCCAAACGAGCAAAGTCAGGGCTGCGAAACAGCATGAACATCCCGGCCACCCATTCAGGATGAAAGCTCTCCTGTAAATCTGACAGCACATAGCGCCCATCGGCACCACCAAGCAGTTTACGAGCTAGCGAAAGAATGGTCGGGAATCTGCGGAAGCTGTCTTCGATATCACCATCGGGCGACTTAACCAAAGGCGCAACTAAGGTGCCAACAGTCTGATTTAGCATGGAAATCAACCCCGGAAAAGGATTTCCGAGTAATTCAATATCCGGATTCAGTGGGCAAAACAACGGTTGTTGGCAAAACTTAAATGCGGCATTGTGGTTGGCGCCAAAACCCTTGGGGGCAGCATTTTCGATGATCGTAATTCGATCGCCAGCCACCAATCCCCAGGATTCCGGAATATTCCGAGTAAGGATAATCTGCGCCACCTCCGGGCAACCGAGCAATGACTGAACCAACCGTTCAACCATGCTGCCGTGACCGTGGCTGACAACTGATACCGTGATCAAACCATCAGGCATAGGCAAAAAACATAAATAAATCTAATTTTAAAACTCAAAATTGGCAACTTTCTAAGTTCGTTATACCATCGCTAAGGGCTGCTGATAAGCTGACCGTTGCACGTATCTCTATCATAAAGATACATTTGACTGAGCCCAGAAAACCATAAGCTACATAACCGTGGCGACAACCTCCAGCATCAACTGAAAACTGATCTAATTCTTCGCAGAGTACGATAAATAAAACGATAAACAAGATGATAAAAAGATAACTGCTTTTCGGCCCATGAGGCCCACTCATCATAACGGGGTCTAAATTGACTCGCTAATGCTGGGATAGGTAAATGCATCGAACTAGGTTCTCGCAAATAGCTGCGGAGTATTTCAGGATGATGAAATTGCTCATAACGTTGCCGAGAAAGCCGCCTTTCATGCTTAAGTCGCACAGGCTCAATAGTAGCCAAGTGCGTTAAAAGTTCTTCAGGGTCAGCCCAACTAAATGCCTCTGGGTAAGCCAATTCCAATCCACTTAGAACCCGAGAATACATGTGCTGATGCATGATCACAGGAATACCAGCCCCCATAGCCTCAATCAGCGTAAGCCCAGCACCATAGGGAAAGGACGCAAGATAAACATCTACTTTATATTCCTGCAAAGTACGCCAAACGCTTGATGTCCATTCAATATAGACCAGGCGGTTTTTAGCAATTCCTAGATGACGCATTCTAGAACGTATTCGAAATAGCGCCCAAGGCGTCAATTTACCGATATGAATATGTTGGCCACCAGTACGTTTCAAAACTTCGGGAATTGTATCCACGTAGCTGACGTAGTATGGTATTTCAACCTTGTTCGAGCGTGCAGCTGTCGCAGTTGTTAGACCTGCACCAATCTCGAACCCCGTATGCTGGGGAACATACTGATTATCTTCGAAAGTCAACGGAAGATAACGGTTATCCACACCAAGTTCTTCGCGACAATAATGGTATCCCATGGGGTGTAGATCGAGATGAACCAAGTGATCCAAATGAACCCCAAGGCAAAGATGGTGATCCCCATGATGGCAGAAGCTAGCTTTAAATCCAAGCTCCGGCACCAATGCAGCCACCGCTACACTATCCTGATGATGATTGAACAGATAAACATGCTCTGGCTGACTAGCAGTTAGCATAGTTTGCAACCATGTTAGGCGCGACTGGAAGCACCCACGGGGTGCTGCTAAGAAACGAACATTCTTATCACTGGAAAACACCTTCGTCAAGTGAATCTCATCCGATGGGCCTCCAACCCCTGTTGACAATATTAGTTGCCTCTTACCTAGTGGTTGCGCCTGAATAAAATCCTGAATCAGTCGTAAATGACCTCCCGAATTTTGCAAACGACTAACTATATATACGATGCAAGGCTCACTAGACCGCTCCGTGCAATCGCTGCCTTTAAAAGGTTGATCAATGCAACCCAGATTTTGTCGCCCAATGCGCAAACACAACCGGTCTAATTCACGCGACGCAAAAACCTGTGCAGTGCACAATGGTTCTGTGATGATCCGCTCTACAAAACCATGAACAAGACTCAACGCTTGATTGACATTTCCTCGACTAAGAACAATATCTACCTTAGTGATCAAGGAGTAGACGGAATTTGAAAAAAAAATGCGCAAGCTCGGCTCCCGTCAAACATTACGTGGTCAAATAGAACTTCTTGCAAAAGTAAAAAGTACGGTGCTGCTGTGCCGCAGCAATCGCCCGCGAGGAGCGATTTTCAGTCACAGGCGAGGCGCGTAGAGTCGGCCGTTAGTTGTATTGCATAAATTTCATGTTTCAGCGCAAA
>JBBRVA010000288.1:0-9183 GCA_038247295.1 Caldilineales bacterium
AAGTCGCGCCCAGGGGGCTACCCGGCGACTCGTTTTTAGTGCCCTCACCCAGAGGGTGCGCTTCTACGGAAGCGGCCCCGACTTCCTGGACTTGTCAGCAGGCCATTTCAATGGCCCAGCCCAAAGTGTCGGGTCGCTAGCTTGTGTGCTGTGATTGGCCTGGCCTGAGTTTAAATCTGCTTCCGTTCTCCGTTCTCACCCGACCACAACTCTCGCATTTCTGTACAACGTGCTAACAACACTTCCAACGTGCCCTCGTCTTCGATCCGACCATTTTTGAGCACAATAATGTGATCGGCGCGGCGCAGAGCGGTGCGCCGGTGCGAGACGACCAGGGCGGTGGGTTTGTGACCGCGTTCAAATAAACGCTGCCAGAGCAACTGCTCCGTCCCCACATCGAGCGCGCTGGAGAGATCGTCAAAGACGAGCAACGCCGGGTCGCGCACAAACATGCGCGCCGCCGCCGACCGTTGGCGCTGCCCGCCCGACAGTTTGACACCGCGCGGCCCGACCACGGTTGCCAAGCCTTGATCCAAAGTCGCAATGTCAGTTTCTAAGACAGCAGCATGCAGCGCGCCAGGCAAATCGACCCGCTCTTCCGGTAGACCCATCAAAATATTGTCGAGCAGCGGTTCGCTGAAAAGGCGCGGCGTCTGGGCGGTATAGGCGGCACGTGGCGGCACAAAAAAGCTGGCCGGATCAGCAACCCGTTCGCCGTTCCACGCGATTTCGCCAGCTTCTTTGGGCAGTAGCCCCAATAAGACGCGCAACAAGGTCGTCTTGCCGGCGCCAATCCGCCCGGTTATCACAGTGATGGTGCCTTTTTGCAGGGCCAGGTTGATATTATCAATCCCCGCCTGCCCACTATTTCCATTTTCTTGATTTGCCGTGGCGGGATAGTGGTAGCACAACCCGGTCACAGTCAAGGTTTGTAGCTGATGCGCGGCGGTTTTGGGCGTATAGGGTAGATCCGGCAGCTTAGAACTCAAAAGGTAAAGCGGATTATGCTCAACCAGGGTTGCGGGCGTAGCACCGGGCAGTAGTTCGAGCAGGCGCTGCAACGAGATCCCGGTCTGGCGATAGCGGGCCAGGTAATTGCCAAACATCGAAGTGACAATCGCCATCCAACCCAGGTAGGAGATAAAAAGCGAAAAATCGCCTACCGTAAAATTAGCCGTGCCACCCGTGTTGGTTTGGACGGCGCGCGCCAGCGCGATCAGCAAAACGCCCGTGCCAAAGTTCGCGGCGTTGGTCGAGAAGGATTCTAACAACTTATTCAATAAAAGGTCGCGCAGGGTTGCGATGCGCCGCGCTTCGTTTAAGGTTTGGAAATAGGCGATCAGATGTTTTTCCGTACCGGCCAGTTTGATCGCCTGCACGGCGCCAAAGATTTCGCCCAGTAAACCCGTCACCGCACCAATCGCCTCTTGGTTGGCGCGGCGATAGCGCTGAATCCGGCGTGTCGCCAGGTTGACCACCAGCAGAGTTAGCAGCAGCGGCACAAAAACGGCCAGCGTAATCCACGGATTGATGCGTGCCAATGTCCCCAATCCGAAGATCAACACAAGCCCCTGTCCAACCGGGTCGAAGGTCCAACTGAGGAAGTTGGGCATGGCCTCGACATCTTCGCGGAAACGGGTAATCGCTTCGCCGGGGGAGGCTGGCAAGGCACGCGCGCCCGGATGTTGCAAGATGCGCGCCAGGAGATTATGGCGGAGCAGCGTATTGATCACAATATGCAGCGATGTTTCTACACCTACGCTGCTCAGCATAACGAATTGGCGCACCAAGGCGATGCCAGCTAATAGTGCAAACAAGGTCCAAAGATTCATGCCGACTGCTGCTTCGCCGCTTACCTTATCAAGGATCTGGCGCACGACCAACCCCGGTATCAGCGGAAAGAGATAGGAAATGATGCTAGCCATCAGTGCGCTGCTCAGGTAGAGGGCTGGTTTGTAGCGCGCCAGATGAAGCATATAGCGCCAGGTGGAAAATGGTGGTTGGTTGGGTGTCATTGGGTCTCCAAATTATAAATTAGCGATTACTTATTACTTATTACTTATTACTTGTTGATCGAATGTGGGATGCGTGACTCAATAAGTAATAGGTAATAAGTAATTAATAATGGGTAAGTTCTACGCCAGCACTTCTGCCAATCCTGTGCGCAGCAGACCGGCAAAATGCGAATCGGGTTGGTTGGCCAATTGGGCACGCTGGCCATATTCAATACAGCGGCCGCCCTCCAAAATCATAATCTGATCGGCACGCTGGACGGTGGCCAGACGATGGGCAATGATGATGGCAGTGCGGTCTTGCAGCAAGCGATCGACAGCTTTTTCCAGCAACTGTTCCGTGGCCGGATCGAGCCGTGAGGAAGCCTCGTCTAGAATCACCAAGCCAGGATCGCGCAGAAAGACGCGCACAAAGGCCAGCAACTGTGCTTCACCGGCCGAAAGCCCACTGCCACCGGGCATCAACTTGCTATCTAAACCGTGGGGCAACGTCTCATACCAATGCCATAAGCCCAGCGCTTGCAGCGTTGCTAGAATCTGCTCATCGGCAATCGTGGGCTCAAACAGGGTTAGATTGTCGCGCACGCTGGCATGGAAGAGCTGAATATCTTGCGTCACTACCCCTATACGCTGGCGCAGCGCGCCTATTTCTAAGGCTGGCAATGGTGTGCCATCCAGGTAGATCGTGCCGTCCGTCGGCTCGTATAAACGTAAGAGCAACCGTGTGAGGGTTGTCTTGCCACTACCGGTGCGCCCCAACAGGCCAAGAATTGTGCCAGGCGCCAACGAAAAAGAGATATCTTGCAGCACCAGTTCGTGTTCGGGGGTGGTCACTTCCTGCGCGTTGTCCACCTCCACGGCGTCTGCCGCGCTGATTTCCTTATCCCCCGTATAGCGGAAACATACATCCTGCACCGTAACGGATATGGCCCCTTCGGGCAGAGATCGCTCACCGTGCGCCTGAATACGACTTTGGGTGGTGAGCAGATCTTGAATGCGGATGATGGCCGCGCCGGCCTGTTGCAGATCTTGCAACTGACGGCCGAATTGTTCGATCGGTTGCGTTAAGAGTTCGGTGTAGCGAAAGATCAGGTAGACGGTGCCCAGCGTAATCAAGTTGTTTTGAAAGAGATAGACGCCAATGCCTAGCGCCAGGATCGTGCCCAAAGCAAAGAGCACCATCATAACGCTATACGCGCCAGTGCCGACCAGATGCGCCTTCAGATCTTTGCGGAATAAGGCGCGCCCCCGCTCGTAGAAACGACGCATCACATACGCCCTGGCGCCGCTGGAACGCACATCTTCCGTGCCAGAGATACGCTCTTCTAAAAAGCCAAACAACTCGGCATGGGCCTGGCGCGACTGTTGAAAGTGGCTGACTGCTACATCGCGTAAGACATAGACAACCCAGAGCGTGAGCAGGGCGAACCCAGTCAGCGCCGCGCCGACGCGCCAGTCGATGCGCAGGAGCGCGATCAACACCCCGATTAGCAAGATGCCGTTGCCCAGCAGATCGACCATGAAGCGTGAGAAGAAATTACTCAAATGCCCCACGTCGCCGTCCACCCGCTCGATCAATTCACCTGGCGTGCGATCGTTGTGGAAGCCCATGTCTAGTTGTAGACAATGCAGCGCCAGATCAGCGCGCAGTTGGTTGGTCGCCCGCAGACCAACATTGGTGGCCAGATAGTGCTCGACCACGGTCACGCCCTGGCCGAGCAGGGCAATGCTTAGGAAGATCAACGCCAATCGCAGCAGTTGATTCATGCTGCCACCCGCTGCCACCGTGTCAATAAAGGCGGCCAGGAGCGCCGGGTTCAGCAATTTCAAGCCTGTGCCGACTAGTAACAGCAAGAGCAACAAGCTTGATTGCCGCCAGAGTGGTTTAAGATAGATTTGTAAAATGGACCAATACTGGTTGACTGAAAGTTTCATGTGTATTTGAGCTATCCCGCCTTTCAATCTATGCGTATCGTTTTAAATTTTTAGGGTGTAATTGTGTTATAATATTACCCAGGCTGCTATTGATGCTTTACGCATTCTGTGTTACCAATTTTACACTTAGCAAAGGTGTCGTATGAGTAAACAAATAACATTGACATTACCCGATGAATTGTACGACAATGCGCAGCAATGGGCCCTTATGACTCAGCGCAACCTTTCGGAAACGCTAACTGATGCACTGAAGATCGTGCTAACACCTGTGCATACGCACCCTCAATTGGAAAAACCTGTTATTGCGCTGTCTGATCAAGAAGTTCTTGCCCTTGCTCACGTACAAATGGAGTCGATTCAAGGGCATCGTTTGGGTGAGTTGCTTGCGAAACAACGCGAAGACAACCTGCCAAACCACGAACAAACAGAATTGTTAGCCATTATGCAAGTCTACAATCAACTCTGGCTTCGCCAATCCGAAGCGTTGGCTGAAGCAGTCCACCGTGGCCTGATGGGCCCATTGGTGTCATGACATCACGGTCTATTACCGAAGCGCTACGAACCAGAGTTCGAGCCCAAGCCAATCAGCGTTGTGGCTATTGTTTAGCCAACCAAAGGTATATTCCTTGGCCGCTTGAAATTGAACATATTATCCCCATCGCTAAGGACGGTACAGACGCTGAAGAGAATCTGTGGCTGGCCTGCCGTTCTTGTAATTTGTACAAAAGTAGTCAGACACACAGTCACGACCCACTCACCTATCGCCGTATAAGACTTTTCAATCCTCGCTTTCAGCGTTGGCATCGCCATTTTGTTTGGAGTGAGGACGGCACGCTTATCATTGGTCGTACAATATGTGGACGCGCTACAGTAGTTGCCCTCAACATGAACAATCTTGTTGCTGTTACTGTACGTCGCAATTGGGTGTCAGTTGGATGGCATCCTCCGATAGTGTGAGATTAGGTTCTATGTATCCCCTTTTTGCCCCTCCTCCCATGCGCTTCTTTCAAGCTGATAACGATAAGACTCGGCCCGCTCTGGCGAAAGCTCATCCGGATTCTGATAACGGGCCACGCGCCGCATGCCCGCTTTCTCCATCACACGGGCCGAGCCGATGTTGCCCACGTTGCACTCCGCATAGACCGTGCTGGCCTCTTCTGTCGTAAAGATGAAGGCCAACATACCTTGCAGTGCCTCGCTCATGTAGCCATGCCCCCAAAATTCTGGCATCAGTGCATAGCCAAAGCTAATCTCACCATAAATTTCTTTGCCAGCACTTGGCTTGCCAAAACCGATCCAGCCGATCACCTGGCCGGTAGCTTGGATGAGAATGGCACAATTGTGCGAAAGGCGGGGTTGGCGGTTGTTATGCATCATCGTCGCCACCACCCAAGCGCGGCTTTCTGCCTCTGGTCCAAAATGATTGAACCGGTAGACGCGGGGATCCGTGCGCAACCGATGCACGGGCGGCCAGTCTGCTTCGATCAAGTCGCGAATGTAGAGGCGCGCGGTTTTGATTTCCATTGATTTACCCTTGCCACCGATATTGGGGTTGCCAACCCAGCACGGATTTTGCCCGGCTGGTATCAACCAACGCTCGATACGGATCCGCATCGTATTCTGGCCCGCCGCGCCAGGGCACGGTGGGGTGGATCTTTTGCGCCATGACGCGGCTGGGTTCGGTTGCGCTGATATCGTCCGCACACAAGAGCAGCGTCACATGACCAGGATCCGGACAAGTGAGCGCAAGCACGGCCGCGGCGGCCACATCGCGCACATCACAAAAAGCGCCATATTCCCAGCGCGTCGATTCAAGTTCCGGGTTCGCTTGGCGCCAGGTGCGAACTCGCTCATAGGTGTCTGGCATCCACACCCCCGGCGGGCGCAAACAGATGGTTGTGATGCCGGTCTGCTCGGTCCAGTGGCGGCACATTTCCTCGGCCAGGTGTTTGGCAATGCCATACGGGCTGCCCGGCCGCGCCGGGTGATGGTCGTCGATTGGCAGATAGTCGGGCGCTTTCTGGCCCATAAAGATCCCCAATGCATTGACGCTGCTAAAGTAGACTACGCGCTGCATCTGCTGTTCCTGCGCTGCCATCAAGACATGCCAGGTGCCTTGCAAGCCAACGGCCATCGTTTCGTCTGGATCATCCTTCGGCCCACCCAGTAACGAGGCCAGATGGATTACGGCGTCGCACCCATGCGCGGCGGCGCGCACCTTCTGTCCATCGCGAATGTCGTCACCGTTGGCGCGATCAAAGCCGACCACCGTGTGGCCCTGCGCTTCCAATTGCGTTTGAATCACCGCCCCAATGCGGCCCTGATTGCCTGTTACGAACACGTTCATAAAACTGATTTCCTTGTGGATGAGAATTGTTTGAATAATTGTAAAATTGTCTATATCGACTGAACCGTGGCAGTGTACAACTTTGTGCAGATCCGGTGCAAGCACGCTGCACTGCGCGGTATAACGACTTCACTCTAGCGTATGCTACCCGCCCAGTTAGACTTTAGGAACAGCGGAGGTATAATACCTCCTACTGATTATTCATTTTAGAAAGGTAAAACCGATGAGCCGATCCGTCACACTTGAATTGCCCGATGAACTGTACCAAAAGTTTCAACGCCGTAGCCAACAAACGAAAAGGCCCTTAGAAGAGGAACTGCTTACCGCTTTTGCTTTGGATCTACCTCTTCTGCCGACCGCCAAGACCGAACAATTGCAAGCCTATGATGAAGTTTTAGACTTTTTGAGCCGTGGCCCTTCGGCGGCTGAGATTGTTCAATTTCGTCTTTCTGAGCAAGCACGTCAACAGGCTAGGTTGCTCTTGAGCAAAGAAAGGGACTATGGTTTGACAAAGGCTGAATCGAACGAGTTAGATTTCTATGTCGAACTCGGTGATTTCTTAGGTATTCTGCGCGCAAAGGCGCAAATGCAGCTAGTGGGCAACCCCTTAGAATGAAAGCCCATATTTCCAAACAATTACGCGATTTAGTTATCATTCGAGCCAATTACTGTTGCGAGTACTGTCGTCTCCACGAGGTAGACGAACCTGTTTATGCCCATGAAATCGATCACATAATTGCCGAAAAACATGGCGGCGAAACTGCGGAGCGTAACCTCGCCTATGCCTGTTTCTATTGCAATCGCTTCAAAGGTACAGATTTTGCCTCGTTCGATCCGCTAACTCGTGCGATTACACCACTTTTTAATCCGCGTACGCAGATCTGGTTAGAACATTTTACGCTCGATGGTCCTGTTATTGTACCGCTGACAGACATAGGTCGAACTACGGTTTTTTTACTGCAATTGAACCGGCCACGAATTATCCAGCGCCGTACTTATCTCATTCAGTTAGGACGTTATTCCTAATTTACTCGTTTCTGAGTTAAAATCACCCTGCCACAAACGCTGCATCTCCTCGCACCGGCCCAATAACTCATCCAATGTCCCCTCATCCTCAATCCGGCCATCTTTGAGCACGATGATCTTGTCTGCCCGGCGCAACGCGGGGCGCCGGTGCGAAACGACCAGGCACGCTGGCGCATCCGTACGTTCAAAGAGCCGCTCCCACAATTGCTGCTCCGTCTCGACATCGAGCGCGCTGGAGATGTCATCGAAGACCAGCAAGTTCGGATCGCGCACAAACATGCGCGCCGCCGCCGCGCGTTGAATCTGCCCACCGGATACCTTCACCCCTTTGGGACCGACCAGCGTATCCAGCCCGTTTTCCAGAGCCGCCACATCCTCTTCCATCACGGCGTAGCGGATCGCCGCCTTGATCGGTACTTGCTCTTCTGGCAGCCCTAGTAGCAGATTTTCGCGCAACGTGGTGCTAAAGAGACGTGGCACCTGGGCCGTATAGGCGCAGCGCGGCGGCACAAAAAAATCCGCCGCATTTTCGATGGGGTTGCCATTCCACCTGATCTCGCCTCGACACGATTGATGCCGGCCATTGCCTTCTGTACATTTTGGAACTCGTTGGTGATGTCGTTGAGCGGCTGCAAAATGCGGTCGGTGTAATAGACGATCAAATAGACCGTGCCGACGGTAATGACGCCCTGTTGAAAGAGCAGATAACCCGAACCAAAGGCGACAAGTTGACCAAGCGTGTAGAGAGCAAACCACGTGATCACGAACAGAATCTCCATGTCACCACCCTTCACCTGGCATACCAGCCGCACAGTCGAAAACTTGAAGAGGGTGCGCATGACATAGGGCACGGCGCCACTGGCGCGGATATCTTCGGTGCCGGAAAGCTGTTCCTCCAGAAAACCAAACAGATCGGCAGCGGCCTGGCGCGTGGCTTCCCAGTAGGGCACGGCTTTTTTGCGCATGTAATAGAAGCTGATCAGCGCAACCACGGTGTAAAGGGTCAACGCCAGGCTGATACGCCAATCTTCCCACAGCAACACCGTGATCACGCCGAGCAGCAGGAACAGATTGCCCAGCACGCGCAGCACAAATTGGGCAAAAAAGACGGCGATATCGGCAATATCGCCATCCCGCCGCTCGATCATTTCGCCGGGCGTGTGGTTGTTATGAAAGCTCATATCCAGGCGTAGACAATGCAGCGCCAGATCGGCGCGCAGTTGGTTGGTGGCGCGCCAGCCGATGTCCTCACCCACATAGACCGCGGCCACGCTGATGCCCTGCAAGAGCAGCGCCGCGCCCAAAAAGGTCAGCGCCGCCCAGACGAGCGATTGAGTCTTCGCTCCGGCCACGCTGGTAGCCGTCGCCGTGTCGATAAAGTACCGGATGATTTGTGGGTTGACTAATTGCAAACTAATCATGGCCAAGATCAGCACGGCCAACAGCGCTGCTTTCTTGCGGAGCGGCGCCAAATACTTGATAAAAAATGCCCAGTACTGTTGCAAAGACGTCTTCATGATCGGTTCTCGTTTGTTTGTTCTTTGCCTGCGCGTGCCTTAGATTGCCTGGCACGGCGAACAGAGCTGACGAAAGTAACCAATCCGGGTTGGCGCTGGGCAACAAAAAAACGGTCACAGGACAACCGTGGCCGTGACCGTTCATTTTATCTGGCGCTGCGGCGCGCCAATCGATCAATTGGCAGGCAATCACGCACGCGCAAACAAAACGGCCACGGAGGAAAACTGCACCCGTGGCCGTTGAAAGCGTTCTAATTAGAAGCTTATGTCAAGCTGGCGGCAGGCGCACTCCGACTAGGTCGTGATCATCATACTGAAAAATTCTGCAACGAAACAACATACAGGT
>JBBRVA010000289.1:0-9162 GCA_038247295.1 Caldilineales bacterium
AGGTCAGTGGGACAGTAGGTCAGTTGGACAGTAGGTCAGTGGGACAGTAGGTCAGTGGGACAGTAGGTCAGTGGGACAGTAGGTCAGTGGGACAGTAGGTCAGTGGGACAGTAGGTCAGTGGGACAGTAGGTCCGTTTCCATTGACCTACTGTCCCTGATATAATCAACGGCAAGGAAGATAGCGCTATGGCCTTTAGTGATTATAGAAACATTGCTCAGGTTCAAAAAGAATTTGGGATTATTTATAAAGAAGAAAGTTTTATTCGAGCGGAGGGGCGACAGCCATCGGCCTCTTTTCGGGCGGAATTCGAGTTTAATCGAGAAAACATCGATGTCTTTACCTCAGAAGCCTCCCGTAAAGACTTAGTCATCACGCCCATCTTGCGCGAAATATACAAGGAATTTTATAATCGCTATTCCTTTTGGATTCAAAAGTCGATTACGTATAACGATAAGCTAACGGGGGCGCCTGATTATATTATTGCAACTCGATCTTCACTAGGGAAGACTGTGCTGGAATTCCCATTGGTGATTGTCGTGGAAGCGAAAAAAAATGACTTTGAACAGGGATGGGGACAATGCCTGGCAGAGTTAGTTGCCGTCCAAAAACTCAACGGCGATGCGACCCAGCGCGTATATGGCATTGTTACGGATGGCGAGCTGTGGAAATTTGGCCTATTAGTGAGCAATACGTTCATCAGTAACAAAGAAGGTTACACGGTTGGTGACATGGCCGAACTATTTGGTGCGCTCCACTTCATTTTTGAAGCGGTTTCCACAGCTGCTTGACGCAACGATATCTCGTCGGCCCACTGATCGCCCCGCACTCGCCCGCCAGCACACGCAAGCAATAAACCGAATCGTCACACGCCATAAAAGACACCTTGTCCATGACTGAACCACACCCACTCCTCGCCACGTCTCAAATTGCCAAATCCTATGGCCCCGTTGTCGCGCTAAAGGCGGTTGATTTTGTCGTGCGGCGCGGCGAGATCCACGCCCTGCTCGGCGCCAATGGCGCGGGCAAGAGCACGCTTGTCAAGATCCTGGCCGGTGTCCAGTCGGCCGATGCAGGTGAGGTGCAGGTCGACGGGCGACCAATGCGCTTCCGCGCCCCCGTTGATGCGATGGCGGCCGGCATTGCGACGGTCTTCCAAGATCCAGCTCTTATTCCCGATCTCACCGTTGAGCAGAATCTGCGCCTGAGTGCCATCAGCGAAACCGAGTTTAAGCGCTGGCTAGCCTGGTTTGATCTCGAACAGCTTGACTTGTCGGCGCTGGTGCGTGAGCTACCGCTCGATACACTGCGCATGGTCGATCTGGCGCGCGCCGTTGCCCGCGATCCACAGGTGTTGCTGCTCGATGAGATCACGGCCGCGCTTACCGCGGATCAGGCGGAACGGGTCTTTGCATTGCTGGCCCACTGGAAGGAACTGGGCCGAGCCGCGGTGCTGATCACGCACCGGCTGGCCGAAGTAATGCGGGTGTGCGACCGCGCCACCATCCTGCGCGATGGGCGCAATGTGGCGTTACTGGAGACCGCGCGCGTCGACGAGCACCAACTGGTAGAAGCGATGCTTGGCGCGCCGGCGGAACGGATTGCCCAAGCTCATCGCCAAAGTGAGCACCACCAATATGGTGAAGTCGCTTTGGAAGCGCGTGGATTAAGCGCAAGACAGGTGGTGCGCGACATCTCGTTCGCGGTGCGGGTTGGCGAAATTCTTGGCGTTGTCGCACTGGAGGGTCAGGGTCAAGACCGCCTCTTTGATCTGCTAGCTGGCGAACGTCAACCAACCGCGGGCGAGATCCTTGTCGCTGGGCGCCCCAAACGGTTTCGCTCGCCGTATGACGCAGTTGCCGACGGCGTCGTTTTGGTACCAGGGGATCGTCTGCTGGCGTTGCTGCCCAGCCTGCCAGTGCGTCAAAACCTGGCCGTGCCCCTCTTTAACCGCATTGCGCGCTGGTTGCGCATCCCCACCGACGAGCCACAACGCGTAACGAACTCGATTGACCGGTTATCGATTGATACCAGAGCAGCATCACAGGTGCGCCGGCTCTCGGGCGGCAACCAACAAAAGGTCGTGATCGGCCGCTGGCTGGTCGCCGGATTTCGCACATTGCTCTGTTTTGACCCGACACGCGGCATCGACATCCAAACTAAACGTGAAATCTACACGCTGCTGCGCGAATTGGCGGCCAACGGTGCGGCGATTCTACTTTATACCAGCGAACTTGCCGAGATTCCCCTCGTTTGTGATCGGGTGATTATTATGCACGCTGGCCAGATTGTCGATGAGCAGGACGCCGCCAGCGCCACCGAATCATCTTTACTTACCGCCGCCCACGGCTTGGAGGTTTTAGCATGACAACTGTTAATTTAACGAGGCGCAGACCTGCGTGGGGGCAAACGTTGGCGCGCAGCAGTTGGGTGCTGGGCGTATGGCTGCTCCTCGCCGCGTTGCTGCTCTGGTACGCCACCCTGATTCCCAAATTTGGTTCGTTCCAGATCGCGTCGATCAGCAAGAACAGCCTGCCACTGGTTTATCTGGCAATTGGGCAGGCGATCATCGTCATTGCGGGTGGGATCGACCTTTCGATGGGTGCGCTGCTGCTGTTGGCCAATGTGCTCGCCGCCCGTTTCATGGAGGGTCAGCCATTTGTCGTGGTGCTGCTGATCGCCCTGGCTGTAATTGTCAGCCTCGGCATCCTCAACGCCCTCACGGGCTACGTAATCAGCGTCTCTGGCGTACCGGATATTGTCGTGACGTTGGCCACGAGCTATATGTGGTCGGGACTGGCGTTGTGGATTCTGCCATCACCAGGCGGTGGCACCGCGCCGGAATTTCGCTGGTTATTCACCGGTGCCACGTCGGGCATTGGCGGCGCCTACATTGTGCCGATCCTCATGATCTTGATCCCTGCCATTTTAGTCTTTATTTTATCGCGGCGTAGTCGCATCGGCTTGTCGATGTATGCGATTGGCAGCAGCGTCGTCGCCGCCCGCCTGGCCGGTCTCGACATTCGGCGGGCGAAGATTGCATCTTATGCGATTGGCGGGGCAATGGCCGCCCTCGCCGGTTTGGCCACCGTCGCCATCACCGGCACTGGCGATCCGCGTTTTAGTGTTGGTGCCAACGCTACCTTGAACAGCGTGGCGGCCATCGTGCTCGGCGGGGTGGCACTCACTGGTGGCGGCGGTTCGGTACTGGGCGTGGTCGCAACCGCGGTGACCTTGATTATGTTAAATCCAATTTTGAGTGCGATGGGCATCAACGCCAACAGTGCGCAGGTGATTCAGGGTGTCTTGATTGCCGGGGTGATGATGATCGGTGGACTCGTTACTTTATCGCGGGAAAGGGCGTCATGAGCCAACCAACTTACGCAGCGAAACCTAACCCATCCAAGGCCGCAGAGGCTGGTCTGACCGCACGCGTGCAAGCCGTGATGGCCGAGTATCCAACGCTTATCCTCGTGGTTGTGCTCGTCATCCTTTTCCTGGCCACCGGCGGGATTGAGCCCAACTATCTGTCGGTCAGCGGCGTGCGTAATACCCTTTTGCAGGCCGCGCCGTTAGGCATCTTGGCTGGCGCGCAGACAATCCTGCTGCTCACCGGCGGGATCGACCTTTCGATCACGATGATTGCGACCGCTTCGGCCTACGTGGCCGCCAACCAGTCGCCCAACGGCGCGCTGATCGCCGTCCTCTTTGGCTTGACCGTTGGGTTGATTGCGGGCAGCGCTAACGGCGTGGGTGTGGCTGTCTTTCGCGTCAACCCGTTGATTATGACGCTGGCCATGGCGGGCATTCTGCTCGGCTTGTTTACGGCATGGACGCAGACAATCCTCCAAGGCTCGACGCGCGTCCACGAATTGCTGCGCATGGCGGGCGGCGGCGCCTTTTTCGACAATCGCATTCCCTACAGCGTTGTCGTCTGGGCAGTGGTCGCCATCATCCTGATCTGGCTGCTGCGGCGCTCTGGGTGGGGGCGGCTGATTTATGCGATTGGCGATAACGAAGTGGCTGTGCGGCTGGCCGGGGTGCGGGTTTGGCAGGTGCGGATCAGCGCCTACATGGTGGCCGGCGTGCTCGGCTCGATTGGCGGCATTCTGCTGGCCGGTCGCACCGGTGCGGTTGATCTGCAATTGGCTAACGCCTTTCTCCTGCCCTCGATTGCCGCCGTCGTGATCGGCGGCACCTCCACTTTTGGCGGCGTGGGCGGCTACACCGGCACCATTCTTGGCGCGCTGATCCTCAGTGTGCTCAACTCGATGCTCACCTTCCTCAATGCCGGCCAGGCGATCCAGCAGATGGTGTATGGCGCGATTGTGCTGGCGTTGGCGTGGGGCTATGCAGGGTTGACGCGGCGGGGGTAATGCTACTATGCTGCGACCGCCCGCACGCCAAACCTTGCCCGCCAATCGGCGGGGCACTCTGGCTGCCGTGGCGATCCCTAAATCTAGCGGCAAAACAGCTGAATAATGACTAGCCAGCAATGAAAACAACAGCACGATAGCGTTTATCTGTATGGCACAGATGGTGGTAAAATATAGACAAACATCGTGCTTTGAGCGATTTTAGTCACTCATGTTACGCACCGGGAGCACCGCCAGGGATGGCGGCTGCCGCCAGGAGTGACTGCGTAATATGAGTTAGTCATGCTGGTATTGCCAGCCAGCAAAACGCGGGATAGGAAGAGTAGTTCATGCAACCGATCATGACTTTAGAAGAAGTCGAAGCATTGATTTTAGAGCGTTTGCCAGGTATACTGGAACGCGATCCACGCTTCGTCACCTTTATTGAAGGCATCGTTGCCGAGAAGTTTCCACGGCGCGATGAGTTTGCGCGCTTGCTAGACGAAGTGCAACAACATCGTGCGGAAACAGCCCAACAGACCCAGCGCGTTGAGCAGCGCGTCGAGCAGGTTGGGCAACACGTCGAACGCGTCGATCAGCGCGTCGAACGCGTCGAGCAGCGCGTCGAACAGGTTGGGCAACACGTCGAACGCGTCGATCAGCGCGTCGAACAGGTTGGGCAACACGTCGAACGCGTCGATCAGCGCGTCGAACACATCGATCAGCGCGTCGAACGCATCGATCAGCAACTTCAAGAACATCGTACGGAAACAGCCGAACAGTTTAAGCGCGTCGATCAGCGCTTTGAACAGGTCGATCAGCGCTTTGAACAGGTCGATCAGCGCTTTGAACAGGTCGATCAGCGCTTTGAACAGGTCGATCAACGCTTTGAACAGGTCGATCAGCGCTTTGAACAGGTCGATCAGCGCTTTGTCGAGTTGACACAACGGATGGAAGATGGGTTTCGCAACGTTCAGATCAGTATTGATCGGCTGGGCGCACGCTGGGGCATTCGCAATGAAGCCCTTTTCCGTCAGACCATGCGCGAGGTGCTGGAAAAATCCTATGGCGCAAAAGTGGAAGAACGCGTCATTGAAGGTGAACAGTTTGACTGCATCATTATCGACAACGCTCACATCTTGATCGAAATCTCCGCCAGTGTGGGGAAGGACATTCTCAAGAAACTACAGCGTAAGCGTCAACTCTACACGGATCAAGCGGGTATCGCGCCCAGTCGGTTCTTGCTGGTGGTGGGGTCGATCTATAGCCATCGCGCCAATGCCCTGCGTGACGCCGGTTTTGAGGTGATTGAACCAGAAATCGATGAGTCAATGTAGCAGGAATTGATTGTAAAATTGCAGCCATTTGATTGTATAATGCAATCAAATGGCTGTCTTATTTTATAAAGATAGGAGTAGAAACAGACAATGGCCAACATCACTGTGCAAGCAAGAATCAGCCCTGAACTTAAGCAGCAAGCAGAAGCTATTTTAGCAGCAATCGGGCTTTCAACCGCGGATGCGATTCGTCTCTTTCTACAGCAGACGGTCAATTCGGGGGGCTTGCCTTTTCAACCCAGCGCGAAACGTCCAAATGCCGAAACCTTGGCCGCGATGCTAGAGCTAGAGAAGGGCGGCGGGCAGACCTTTGCCTCGACCGAAGAACTGTTTGCCGATTGGAAAAGTTAATTTGCTATACTGAGTTATACTTTAGCTTATGAAAACAGCGATTTCATTGCCCGATGATCTTTTTGTGCTCGCGGACGAATACGCGACAACGCTTGGGTTGAGCCGAAGCGAGTTATATGCAACCGCACTGCGCGAATTTATTGCGTCTCGCCAGCGGGATGACCTGACCGAGCGAATCAACGCCGCCTGCGCTATCCTCGATACATCTCTACCAGAAGACATTGCCAGGATCACGCGTCAGAAACTATTAGAGGCGGAATGGTAAATCCCTTAGATCTTATGTCGGATCGTTCACGGTTGGTAGATGTTCGCCAATGTATCCTACAAGAATTCTCCGACTTGCTATATCCGGCCAAAAATGAATGCGCCAAACATCGGGTAAACATTTGAGATGCAACTCAAAAAGTCTGGTTTCACCATCTGGACAAACGATTTCGCGATGGCGTCGCAAATCTCGGTTGTTCAATGTGGCTTCACTCTCACCGCTATGGCAGTGAAGCCGCGCTCCATCAAAACCATCGCTCGTCCATTCACTACAAAACCGCTCTAATTCAAAGAGTCGCTCCACAATTCTCTGTAACTGCACGGCTCCGCTTCGGATGGCAGTGAGTTGCTTCCTTGCTTTCTCACAAAAAATGAGATTGGGGTACCATTGCTGGGTCTTTTGTAAAAGATCACGACCATCGCGTACACTGTTTTTAAGCTGCTCTTTTATCCAGGGTGCATGTTCAGCAATGTGCTGGAATCGTGCTGCATGTTTTGCCGCGGCCGGTATTGTTACAATATTGCCTGTAATTGGATCCTCCTCCATTGCCTCAAGCATAATAGAAGTGGCATCCCAACAAGATTCTGTTAGCAAACTGGTGGCTAATCCACCCAGCAAAAATGCATAGCCCAATCCAACAGCATCTTGTGCTTCAAACGTACAAAGGAAGCGTTGGCTACGAACAACGATCTCATCATCCAATGGCAAGTCGGCAAGCGGTGGATTGATGATCGGGTAACGGGTGGCATAAGTAAGAACATAATCGCGGGATTCGCGGCTGACTATCCCATCGTTAAACCACGCCTGCATCGGATAATTTGGCGCGAGTAACATCTCTTCAAAATGGGAAGTTGTACGAAAGACCACAAGCTTGGCATCATTCGCTGCCATCAATGTTCGTACAAAATCTGCCATCCACTGCTGTGCTGTTGATTTGTCTGGTGCTGTAGTTTGCAAACAGAGATCATTGAAGACCAGGGGAATTGTCATAAAGAAATCCTATCTGGAAGCTATAAAAGATTACGCAAACTACGGCCATATTCGTCAAAGAAGTTGTCTGGCCAGTAATCGATCCGACCCTCTTCATCCAGTTGAGGAGTCACTAGCTCAACACCCAGATTTTCACTGTCATCTTCGGGACGCTGGAAGAAATGCAAGGCAACCTGTTCTGGTGCTACCCGACCCTCACGCACAGCAATTCGTATGCCATTTAAAATATGGTCGCTATGCGTTTCTAAGATCACTTGAATTCCTGCGCCTGCCGCTCGTGCAATCAGATCACCGATCTGTGACTGCCCACGCGGATGGAGATGCGCTTCTGGGTTTTCTAGTAAGATCAGCGCGCCTGGTTTTGCCGAGAGCAGCGCGGCCAGCACCGGCAAGGTGTAGGAGATGCCAAAACCAACATTGGTGGGTCGATAATAACGCACATCACCAACCGTATCAGCGCGGGCAAAGCCAAACATTAGCCGCATCAGATCCATCTCGCCAAACTTCTCAACGTTAATCACTGTCCCAGGGCTGATTTCGCCCATCCAGCCCGCGACTTGGTCGAGCAATGAATTGGAAAGTCCCTCGGGGTGAACTAATGCTGATTCTACATCTGTATCACGATATTCGTTGAGAAAATGGGCAGTAAACTGCCCCTGTGAACCAATTTGGCGGAGGCTGCGCACGGTAAAATCTGCCATGTCATACGAGGTACGCGGTCCCAGCCGTTCAGCTTGTAAGTACTGGAAATCAGTTGTAAAAAGGCTGGATTCGTAAATATTGAGCGTTTGTTTGCTATCAACATGCTTCAGAACGTCAGTTTGCCGATCATATTCAAAACGCCAGGCCGTTTTGCCCAGACTATCGAATTGCAGCGTGATGCGAATTTCGTCCTTTTCGGCGCTGCTGAAGAGAATATCGTAGCCGGTGCCAAGCTGAACCAGTTCACCGTTGAGCAGCAAACCGCTTGCCGCGCCGCCATCCTCGCGCAAAATGCGTTGTTGGTATGACTGGCGCAAGAGCAACAACGATTGCAACACCGAAGATTTGCCCATGCCATTCAAGCCGGAGAGCAATGTCAGCGGCTGCAGTTCAATCTCCTGGTCTTTGAAGCTTTTGAAATTTTCTAGACGAATTTGCTCAAGCATTCAGCGTCTCCCGAATAATGCGCTCCACTTGACCAAAACGAAGTTTCACCCGGCGCGCATCGCCTGTGCTATAGGAGATGGCAATACCAAATTCGGGGTCGTCGAGCAAGGTGAGGAATTTCTTTTCTAGCTGGGCTTTACGTCTCACCAATCGTTTAATTTCTTCGTCACTCAACTTGTCCAGATTGACCGACCAAGCCTCAAAGAGTGCCTTGCTGATCGGTGAACGGCGATTGGTACGTTTGTCGATCTTGCGAAACGCGCGGTTGCCAAAGAGATCATGGGCCGTATTCATCGCGCGTTTGAAGCTGGTGCGCAATTCATCCAAAAAGGCAGGACGTTGTTTACCCTGCTCGTTAATTTCTTGCATCCTGTCATTGAGGAAGGAATCAAGATCGTCACGCGTAGTATAGTCGCTCGGATCTTTGAGCTTGAAAGCAACAAAACGCAACACACATTCGCGATCCACCATGCGCATGGGGCTGACGCTGCCGTCGGTGGCGCGCTGGAATTCATTGGACTTGGCCAATTCCTCCACCAATTCGGTGGAATGCCCCAAGTTGAGGGCATGGCGAATCTCCTGACCAGAGAGGGGAACGCCGCCGGTGTTGATCCGTTTGAAGATGTTGAACTTGACCTTGTGCGGCGTCCCTTTTTGGACTAGATAGAGGGTAAGTTGCGTCTCCTCAATCCGGCGTTGCAGCGAACGGGGCAACC
>JBBRVA010000290.1:0-9143 GCA_038247295.1 Caldilineales bacterium
GGAGAACTACGTAAAACAAGATGAGATAGAGTATAATTGCCCCTAAAGAATCAAGAAATTTCTACATAGATAAACGAACTATATGCCAACAGCACATCGAGAAAAAGGTTATAAATTTTATTTTGTAATGTTTGATTTAAATGAACCGATTCATATTCACGTTGATAAGCAAGGTAAAACAGCCAAGTTTTGGTTGTCCCCTTTCCGTCTGGCAAGAAATCAAGACTATCGCAATTCAGAATTACACGAGATTGAATCAATTATCGGTGCAAACCTTCAAAAGCTGATCGATATTTGGAACGCTGAAAGGGCAAAAATAGTATGAAAACATTGCAAGTATCTATGCCTACATCTCTGCCCACGACTGAAAACGGCCAATTACTATCGATACCTGTTACTGTTCCTACCCTTGATGATATTCTTCAATATGCCAAGGCACTTCATGCTGTAGGCCGGCCTTGGGAAGGCACAGCTTTCGGTTGGCCCGCTGACTACACACCTGAAATTCGTGAGGAAAACGCAGTATTTGAAGCATATGACGAGCGTGGCCAACCCAAGACCGTAACTGGCTTGCGATGGTCTCCTGCCATCTTCTGTATCGGCATCAACGAAATTTGGTTTGTTTCCTTAACCTGGGAATTCGGCGTTGACGCCGAACCCTGGGTCTATCTTGAAGATGACTACGGTTACGCTTTCGACGAGGCAACTCAGGTTAAAATGCTGAAAAAGCGTCTACAAGAACAATCTCTAGTTGGGGGGAAATTGATTTCGTCTACATGAGCGTGATGATGCGTTCGATGTCCTGCCTATCCAGCCTTTTCCGCATCTGAAATCAAGTGTGCAACGCGACCAATGTTTAACTGTGGTGATTGGGATTTTCGACGGCCAAACCTTCACTACGCGCCACCTTGTTGAGCGTCTCATCGGCGCAGACAAACGTAACGGTCAAACCCGTACCATATTTGGCAATGGTTAACACTGTGGCGAGTTGAACCGCATCATAAGCGCGTAAAGCATGCGTTTCAGCCAGTTGCATAGCAGATTCGATTAAAGGGCTATTGACGGAAAGGACAATGAATTTGGCTGTAAAATCCAGGCGAAATTGGGTAATGGCAGTTTGTGCCTTACGTTTGCTGATAGACTTACCAAACCCCTGACGGGCAATCGCAGAGACAACCTCGACCCCGGCAATCTGGGCGACATAAAGCAGATCTTCTGCGCTTTGGGGAAGCGTAGAAACATATATGCTGCCTTGTTCACGTAGATAAAGTTTCACCAGGGCACTACTATCCAAAAAGTAGGCGTGAGCCATTTAGCGCCGTTCCTCAATCAAGATTTCAGACGCTGGTCTGCCTTTAAATTGTAATGGTTCGAAAGGTTCAAAGCGCTGTTCCAACTTAATTTCGTTTAACAAACCTTCCGCCATGAGTCTTTGTTGGAGCGCCAAGTGCGGATTCACTTCGCTGTTGTTGAAATAACTGCGCACCGCGGAAACGCGCACCAACCAGCGGCGCGGTTGCACCTGCACGGCCGGCACACGCCCATGCCGTACCGCATCCGACAAGGTTGGCAGCGGTACACCGGTGAGCCGCGCGGCCTCCGCCAGCGAAACAAACGGACCCTGCTCTTTTAAGAAATTTTCGACGGCATGAACGATGGTACGTTCTTGTTCCAGTTGTTGAGGATCCATAGTAGCACTGAGTTTAGCATTGTTAGATTGGGTTGTCAATCACCGGCGGCAAAACGGGTATATTTCACTTTGGGGCGAGTTTCTTCTCCACTAGTGTGCGTGCCAGATTTTCGGTGGCTTTCTCGCGGGGATAAATCCCGCGGCTGAAAGTAGCAAGTGCCCTCAGGCACTAAAATCCTAGTGCCTGAGGGCACTTGCTACTTTCAGCCGCAGAATTCATTCTGCAAAAATTTGGGATGCACCGGTGGCAAAATTTGCCCAGACCGCCGGTAGGCGCGCCCGCGCATCCGCGGGCAGCGGTCCTTTTTCTGCGCTGGCAAGCGCCTGTTCCAATTGTTCCATGCTGGAGATGCCCACCAACGCCGTCGATACTTCGGCTTTGCTGATGGCAAAACGAATGGCGGCCTCGACTAAACTATCGGCATAGCCTGCTTCAATCAAAACTTGAAATGCCTGGGCACGCGCCGCATCCTCACTCAGATCCGTGCCCGAAGTGATGGGCGCGACTGATTGGGCGGCCAGCGGATGGCGCTGGGCCGAACCGCTCAGCGCGCCGGCGGCCAAGACGCGAATCGCGATCACGCCCATTTGCTGGACGGCGGCACGATCAATCAGTTGGCCGTAGTCTTGAAAAGGAAAGTCGACTGGTGCGAGCGCACCGGCAGTTGGGTTGAGCAGGTTATAACAAGTCTGGATTGTTGCGGCCTGGCCGCGATCCACCACTTGATGCAAGGCCGCCGTTTCGCCCAACCCATTGATGCCCCAACAGCGGATTTTGCCCTGCGTCTGGAGCTGCTCAAAGGTGCGAAAAATAGCTTCGACATCGCCTAGCCCGATCCATTCACGTTCGGGTCGGCGCTCGCCCGCGATCGGGTTGTGCAGTTGGAAGAGATCGAGCTGCTCACGGCGCAGCCGGCGCAAGCTGCCTTCTACGGATGTGATGATCGCCTGTTCGATCTGCGCCATCTCACCCGCGGCCAGTTGCACCTTGGTGCCGACGACAACATCGGCGTGCAACTCCGCCAATACGCGCCCCAGATTGCTTTCTGATTGGCCATTGCCATACGAGCGCGCCGTATCGAAATAGGTGACACCCAATTCGATGGCGCGCGCTACGACGCGCGTCATCTCTTGCGCATCACCCCGCACCAGCAGACCCCCAACCGCACCACAGCCAAAGCCAAGCGCGGAAACCTTCAGACCGGTTCTGCCTAACATTCGATATTGCATGGTGACTCCTCAGTTGTTAGGAGAGTAAACAGCAGTCGAAAGCAGTCGTCATTGTAAATTCAAGATTGATAACTGACGACTGTTTTGGACTGCCCTTGACTGTTCCTTACTGCTGTTAACTGTCCTTGACTGCCAATCGACTGCCTATGCCGGTACGGCTGGCACATCCACCCAACGCCGCTCTGCCGCCGCCTGCAAAATCGCGTCGGCCACCGCCTGCGAACGCATGCCGTGATAGAAAGATGGCACACAGTCGCGGCCTTCGCGAATCGCGCTGATGAATTCCCAGGCCTGATCAAAGCGGAAGACCTGGAGCGGATCGCCGTCGGCGGGATTGCGCGGGGAACCGGGCCGGGTGAGGAATTCCGCGGGTACGGGCCGCACCGCGTAGGCTTCGCCACGCCCAGCTTTGGCGAAGAGAATCTCGTGCGGGGTGTGTAAGCGGTAGACGGCCGAAGCCTTGGTGCCATTCAGTTCGGCCAGATCATGGTCACCCTTGGGGCTAGTGCCTTTGGTGAGCTTGCCCATCTCGAAGACGCCGGTTGCACCACTTTCAAAATCAGCGATCCAGGCCACCCAATCTTCCACATCTTGCGCACGTACGGTCTGACCATCCTGAGTGCGTTCGCGTTTCAGCCATTGTTTGGTGGCGCTACAGACCGAGGCAATCGGACCCAGCAAATCTTCGGCAAAATCGAGCCGGTGGATGCCCATGTCGCCCAATTCACCCGAACCAGCCAAGTCTTTGTATTGACGCCAGCCGATGGCAAATTCGCCCCAGTCGTTCAAACGCTGAAAGCGAGCATGACGGATTTCGCCCAGTTCGCCAGATTTTACCAAGTGACGCAGATAGTTCATGCCCGGTACAAAGCGATAGGTGAAGGCCGTCATATGGCGCACGCCAGCCGCCTTGGCCGCCTGGTAGACTTCGAGCGTATCGGCAAAGTTCATGCCCAGCGGCTTCTCGCAGATCACATGACAACCGGCGGCGATGGCCTGTAAGATTAATTTCTTGTGTTCCACATTGGGGGTGGCAATCACAACTGCATCGGGACGCACGTCGCGCAAAAAAGCTGCGCTGTCTTGATAGCAGTTATCGATTTCCCACTCTTGTTGACGGCGCGCCAATAGTTCGGCATTCGGATCACACAAGCCGGCAATCTCGACGCCGGGAATTCGATCCAGACCGGGATAGTGAACATAGCCACTGATGCCGCCCACACCGATCAAACCAACCCGTACTTTTTGTTCTGTCATTTTGATACCCTTAGATAGAGAATGGTACGCGGATACACGCGGATGTACGCGGATTTAACTGCTGTTTATCCGCGTGCATCCGCGTGTATCCGCGTCCAAATAGCAGTTGCCTTGTCAATCATTTTTCGCCGCTTACAGTAAACGCCGCATCCGCTCGACGCTTTCATGCAGCCGTTCCATCTCCCACGCCGGCAAGATGCTTTCCTGCCCGGTTTCCCACGGCGTACGCCATTCGACATCGGTTTCGCAGGTCTGCCAACGGCGCAAGACCGGCAGCATGGCGCTCATCTTGCGCTCGGGATCGAGATTGGCCCAATATTCATCGTCCAGAATGCGGATATGGCGTTCACTGAGGGCCGCCATTTCGATGTGGCGCAAGACATCGGGTTTGGTATCGAACAAACGAAAAAGCGCGGCAAAGTCGACTACGCCCGCGCCAATCGGGCAATGAAAGAGCCGGTAGCCAGACTCGGTGGCGACCATGCGGTAGTCTTTCAGATGGACGTGGACAAGGTGGGGCAGAATCCGTTGCGCAAACTCAACCGGATCTTCGGCCACAGCCAGTGGATTGCCTGTGTCCAGCACGACGCCAACATTGGGGCTGCCAACCGTTTCGCACAGCCAGATCAAGTCCGCCGACGTGGCATCCTGGTGATTTTCGACGCCGATACGGATGCCCAAGTCTTCGGCCAGCGGCGCGATTTGTTGCAACTGTTCGGCCGTGGCTTCTAGATGGCGCTGCCACCCTTCTAATCCACCTAGGGGGCGCCGATCACCACACAAAATGCCACTAATAACACAGCGCACCGTCTTTACACCCAAGCGCGCGGCCAGTTCCAGGTGCGGACGAAATGCCTCGGCGTTGATTTTAGGACCCGCCGTTACCAGCCGCAAGCCTAAGTCCTGGGCTTGATCACGAAACGCAAGCAACGTTGCTTCATCTTCCTGCGGTGAGACGTAGCCCAAGTGTGTCTCGACCGAGCTAAGGCCCAAGCTAGCGGTTAGTTTCAGAAACGCCTGCGCATCGGCTGGATTTGGATTGGCACGCGCGGTGCCATTGCCCATAAAACCGGCATTATAGGCGATGCCGTAAACACATAGCCCAATCGGAATATGCGTTGATGCGTCTACCACCATATTGATACCTCTTTACTTTCTACCTAAATGGTTTTATCTAAAAAGTAGACGGTAGTCGTAGATGACGGTCTACCGACTACCGTCTACTGTCTACCGCCTACTGCTCTATACCTGGAGCGACGCCTATTATAACGGGTTCTGTTCGTTTTGCCATCTTCCACATCAAAGCTGCGCCGACGACGCCCGCGCCGGCGCCGAGCAAAAAGAGGCTACGATAGCCCCAGGCCGCGGCCATGTAACCACCGCCAAAACTTACCGAAGCGAAGGTGAAACCCATTGCCATCGACAAGATGCCGTAGGCCAGCGAGCGCCAATGGCTGGGCACCAGCTCCATCTGAAAGACTTGCAGGGCTGGCATCCAAATGGCGGAGAGCGTCTGCATGCCCAGCAGGCCGATGCCAACGGCTAACCAATGCGGCGCCAACACCAGGGGCAGCAGGCTAATGCCGATGCCCAGCGTCGTCACCATCAGCGTCCAACCGTTGCTATAGCGTCGCGCTAAGCCGGGCGTGAGCAGCGGCGCCAACACAGCAATAAATTGGCCCACCCCTGTAATCGCCCCAATCGAAGCCGCCGAGAGATGCAGATCGGTATCCATATAGGCGTTGCAAAAGGTCTGGCAAGTGGCCCATGCACCCATGCTTAAATAGACGTGGAGAACGAGCAGCGCCACAGACCAGGTGGGGAAAGCGTCGGCGCGCTGCACCTGGTCACTGACGACGACCCGCTCGATCGGACCAATCATAGCCAGGGGGACGACCGCTACCACCCCAAGCACGGCCGCCACCCAGAGCGCCATACGGTAAGGATCGGGGCTATCGATCGTTTGGCCCAGCGTATAGGCAAAGAGACCGGGCAGCAATCCGCCCGTAATTGTACCAATAAAAGTACCCAGCCCGCGATAGACGCTGTTCATGGCATAGGCATCATTACGGTTGCGCGCCGTTGTCATCGCCATCAACGCCGGCACCAGGTTGACATTGTACATCGACCAGCCGACGGAAAGAATCACCTGCGTCGCAATCGGCCAGGCGTCGGTCAACCAAGCGGGCACCGACTCCATCATTGGTAAGATCGCCATGCCGAACACTGTGATCACACCGCCGGTTAACATGACATTGCGCGCGCCAAAGCGACCGCCAAGAGCGCCACTGGGCAGACTCATCGCCATGTAGGCCAATGCACCGGTGGCGCTAAAAAGACCCACATATTCCAGGCCGTAGCCCAGACGCAGCAGGTAGAGCACCTTAATCAAATTCTGAATGCCCATAAAGCTGATCGAGAAGAGACCCGATACAACCATCAGGATCTGGACATCGCGGCTAAATTTCCAGTTTACAAATTGGCGAAGGTTCACGGGGTTATTTTCTGGTGGGTAGGCAGACAGGTAGATAGGTAGACAAGGAAACAGGTAAACAAGTAGTATGTCCCTGTTTCCTTGTCTACCTGTCTACCTATCTCCTCACAAAAGGCGTAAAGTGCCGATTAAAGTGCTTTTCGACAATAGCGGTATAGGTCGCTTCATTGTTGCGCAAAGCCGCAAAAAAGGGCGTGCGGAAAGGCGCGTGATTCAAGACCGAGCCAAAGGTGACGTGCAAGATCTCGCGCGCATGAAAATCATCTAAGAGCGCAGGCAACTCACTGTCAGCCAGGGTGTTTACATTCGGCAGTTTGTCGATCTCAGCCGAGACATGATAGGTGGCGCGGTCGGTTGGATAACGTTCGATGGCAAAGTCGACGATCGTGCGGAAGAGCGCCGGGTCGAGCGTGGCAATCGCGCGCAGCGCCTCTAGATAGCTGGTGCCCGCCGTCTTCAGATGCACCAGTTCACCCGCCACACGGGCGGCAATTGGGTAGATACTGAACTTGTCCGAACCAGAGTGCAAACTCAATTTGTAGGGACCGAAGGTCTTGGCTACCGCAAAATGCTGAGCAAACGCCGCTTCGAACTCGGCCAGATCGCCGATGTAGTCGGCGCCTTTTTCAAAGCGCCCTGGATAACGAGGGGCGAGGCTAACACAACGCACCCCCAGCCGTTGCAATTCGGCGGCGATGTAGACATGCTCGGCCAGCGACGTGACGGTCTCGGTTTCGTCCACGCTCATCTCTAATTCGAAGGGACGCGTGCCCATCACCGCGGCCAAGTGGGCGTGCATGGTAACCGTGTGGGCGACAGCTTTGCCATATTTGGCCGCCGCGCGCAATAGTTCCTCGACGCTGAAAGTAAGCGAAAAGTCACCCAGATTGATTGGTTGGTCGGCCAGGCGCGCTTGTAAATCTTGCGGGCTGCTCTGTAAGACCGCCCAGGGCAACGCGCCGACTTTCGCTTGCAACACGGACAACGGGGCCGTGTTCGCCTCGTCGTCCACATACGCGCCTGGATCAACCGTGTAGAAGGTATAGCCGGCCGCCGCACACACATCGATATCGTCTGTGTTCTTCAGGTGATCAGCGTCGGCACCAAAGCCGTGGCGCCAACCTTCCTGAAAGACGCCCCACATCGCGTCGTCCATCACTGCTTGCGGCGTGCGCCCAGTGCGCGCATTCTCGCGGATCGATTGCTGCGTCAGGATCGGCGCCATGCCCTGGCCTTCGTCGCCAAAGGTGCTACGAAAGGCATGAATATGACCCGGCGTCGCCAGCCCCAGACGGTCACCACAGCCAGCGGATTGGCGCAAGCCCAACGTTTGGGCCTGGAGGAAGGGTAGCAGTGAGCGCAGTACAGCAGCATTTTCTGCACTGGTGAGGGCCAGCGTTAAAGTCAGTTCTGTGCCATCGATCTGCACTGTGTCGTGTGCGCCAGCGAACTTGTCCGCCGGCACGCCATCCTGCGTCAAGCAGCCAAGCCATTTTGTCGCATCCCGTTGCCCAAAAAAGAAAAGCGCGTGATGAGCAGCGGTGATCGAGCGTGCATAAACGTCCAAGTGACTCAAGCCACCCAGGGTGTGGGCGAGTTCATCGGCATCCGGTAGAACAAGCGCCGGCGCCAATGACGCATGCGCCAAACAATCAAGTAATTGAGGCATGGTCAGTCACCTTTAATTTCCAAGAATAGATTGCAGCCCCGTTGATCGCCAGCCACGCGCCGATCTCACGCAGCATCCGCTGCTCCGGCGCGGGGATGGTGTACTGCTTCAATGAGTCCCAAGTCGCGTCAAAGGGGCCAGCCGCAACGGTTTGAGCAATGGTTTCGAGATTGATGGGCTTCATCTGCACCTTCTTCCGCTGGACGTCATTTCTTATCGCTAGCCCTCATCAAACACTGACTCATCCATCGGTTTCAAGGCCGTGACAACCAGCTTTTGTTCGGCCACCAGCCGTTTGTAGACGACCCAGTGATCGGCTATCATCCATAGATACAGATCAGGTTCAAGTTCCCGCCATCCGCGCGCGGGTAGGGCGTCTTTGGTCTGTCGTAACGACTTAATCGCCTGCCATACGGCCGCCGTGTAAGGGTAGGAGTCGTAGATATAATTTCTGACCTCGCGACTGTAGCCAAGCGTCCACATCTTACGTTGCCACCTTTGTCATCAACTGTTGCTCTAACTCTTCCTCTGCAACCAGTTGCGAAGGATCTTGTTGGAGGGCGGCCCACCGCTTGTGATGCAAAAGCAACAATTGCAAGTCACGCATCTGTTGCACATACCGATTCCAGGCTTCGACTGAGACTAATACAGCGGCGGGTTTGCTGCGTTGGGCAATTACGACCGGCCCTTGCTTCAGTTTGCTGAAAAGTTCCAGATGGTTGTGGCGTAACTCGGCGACGGTCGCCATTTGTGGCACGGCTATCATAGTATCCTCCATTGATAAGTTGTATCATCTGGATGAC
>JBBRVA010000291.1:0-9136 GCA_038247295.1 Caldilineales bacterium
GCCGGCTAATTGAATAAAGCCTTGGCCCAATCGATCAAATGCCTGGCGGGCCAAGACCACACCACCCAAGCCCACCGCCAATGCCGTTAACGATGCCTGGCCGTTGACAAATGCCGGCGCCAGACCCGCTAGCCCCAGCACCAGCCAGCCCCGTCCGACCAACGTAATCAAGTCAACTGCGGCACGGTCTACCTTTACGGATTGGGTCAGATAATGTGTCAGCGCCTGATCCTCGCCCGTATGCCACTGATCGCGGCGCGTCTGGGCCAGGCGGGTGCGTTGCCCCACCATCTGTTCGACGAGATCATGCGTCATGGCCAGGCGCAAACCGGTCCATTCCTGGCGCTGCTGCAGGAAATGCCAGCCCAGATAGACAGCAAAGCTCACCCAAAACAACAACAGCAAGAGGTGCAACCGACCACCGGATCCCGCGCCCAAGATCGGCAAGACCACGAGCAATTCGAGCACAGCCACCAAGGTAAGAAAACCGCCATTGAGTGCGAGCGTCTCTACAGCATCAGATTCCACCACACGCCCAAGAAATTGACCAAAGCCTTGCTGGCGTACATCATCAGGCGCGAGACGCAAGACTCCGTAGAGGAGGCGCGCCTTCAAACGCATGCCGGCGCGCACGCCAAAGCGACCTTGCGCCCAGGTTGCTAACAAACGAAAGGGCAATATGGTGAGTAATAAAAGTGACCATGCCAGCAGCCAGCCCGGTTCGCTGCGGCCTTGGAATGCAGCCCGACCGATCATTGCCCAGGCGGCCAGCCAAAGCACGTATTGCACCAGATAAGCGCTGATAAAGGTGGCCATATCACGCCAGAGACCCGCCTCACGCACTTGTTGTAGAACACTCGCGCCTGGTGACGCACGCAAAAGCCAACAGCCTTGAATTGGTTTGGCGCCAAGTCGTTCTTGTAAGATTGCCTGGCGCGCTTTGGTACGCCGTTGCACCGGCACCTGCGCCTGAATCAGCAACTGCTCGACATCTGCGATGATTGGTGCGGCCAGAGGCGCACGCAATGCTTCAGCCACGGCCACCACTGGGCAACGTGCGATCTTTCGATCCGGACCCAGCAATTGCACTGTGCGCCGCCCCTTGGCAAGCAGGACAAAAAAAGCTGGTTCACCAGAATTATCACCAAGCGTATCAAGCCTGATGAGGGCAGGCCCGGCCCGGCGGACCATCATCTCGACACCGGCATAGGCCGCGTGCACCGGCTCGAGCTCAAAACCATAGTGAGCGGCCGCGCCCGCCAGCCATTGGCCGAACCGCGCTTCATCCGCCATGACTAAAGTGGATGGGGCAGCCAGTTCAGATGGCTGCGCTTTCGCGCCCCGGCGATAGGCCAACGCTTCCACGGCTTCAGGCAACCGTGCTAAGGGCCAGGCCAAGTGGGCTAGATCAAGCTTGTTCATAAGCTATTTATCCCCAACACGCTGGTGAGCGCGATCAGCAGTCATTGCGCGTTAATTTTCCGTCAGCGATCGACATACGTCGCCATTCTGCCGCCGACCAAAGCTGCGTACGCACCCCTTCTTCGTCGTCAAGCATAGCTCGGTAGAGCGACGTTGATTGCGCAGCCAAGGCCTGAGGCACGCCATCTTCGACTATCCGCCCCTGTGCCATCACTAATACACGTTCAAATTGTTCGGTTTCGCTGATGTCATGCGTAATACAGATAAGCGTAGCGTTGCACCACCAAGCACGCGCTCGCTGCAACAACAAACCTCGCTGCACTCGATCCAGCCCGCGGAAAGGTTCATCCAAAATTACCAAACGCACATCGGAACGAAGCATGGCCCGCCCCAGGCGCACCCGTTGCCCCTCCCCGCCAGAGACCAATGCACCACCTTCGCCCAACTCGGTTTGCAAGCCGTCAGTCATCTTCTCTAAAACGCTAAGCAGATCGGCTTGATTGATGATGCGATCAAGCGAGGTTGATAACGGATCAGATCCGCCATAACACAAATTGGCGAGCAGGGTGCGATTCCAAAGCTGAACCGCAGGATCCACCCAAGCAGTTTGATTACGCAACGCTTCCAAACGTGCAGCAGTAAAAGGCTGTCCATCAATGCACACCTGACCAGCCACCGCGCGATGCCATCCCAGCAGCAGACCTACCAAAGTAGACTTACCTGCGCCAGAAGCACCGACCAGGGCGACATGGCTGCCTGGTGCCAAATTCAGTGTGATATCATGCAGAATCGTATGTCCGGCGGCGCGGACGGTAACATTTTGCAATGTTACCGCTACACCACGGCTAGTTGATGACGAGTAAGACCCATCCTCCACGGCCGAAGATAAAACCTCGTCCACCGGTTGGGCCAGCGAGGGATCGGCGGAGGGTGCGCCAAGCGGTTCGAGCATGCGCAACGTGGTGTTGCGCAATGTGGGGTATTGGCGCGCCGCCAGCACCAACTCTTGCCCCAACAGCGGTAAACTCAAGGCCCAATAGACGAGCAGCAAAAGACCAGCCGCGTCACCAGCCAGCCCAAGATGGCGAAAAAGTAGCCAGGTCGCCAGACCAAAGCCGAGCAGCATTTGCGCACCTTCGACTGTGACCATTGCATTTACAAAGCCTTGGCTGGCCCGCGCCCATTCGACCAGGAGACTTTCGTGTTCCCGGCGGATGGCTGGTTCCGCGCCGTGGGTACGAATCGGGGCCAACCCTAGCATTGCATCGTGGTAAAAACGCCCTAGTGCGCCGAGATGGGTGCGTACGCGCAAATCCTGTGTAGTTAGGTAGGCATGGGCCAAGAGTGGCACACCAATCGCGCTGATCGCGGACAGCACCACGAGCCAGGCACTCTCTGGCGCCAACCAGATGATGCCAGCTGTGGTTAAGATGATTTCAAAGGTGCTACGCAGCAGTTGGCGACCTAAATCTGGCAACAGACGTAACTTGTGGATACTGTGGCTACGCTCGGCCATGTCGGAAACCAGACGGCTCTGGAAATAGCGGTCGCCCAGTTCGGGCAGCTTGGTCAAAAATGCGATGCGCAGCCGATTTTCTAGCTTGCGACCCATGCGCAACAGGCTGCCCGTTAACAACCATTCCAATGCCAGGAGCAAAACGGCAAAAGCGAGCATCAAGCTGATAGCGCCCATCCGCTGGACGGGGGTGCTAAGCAAACGGCCTAAATCGAGTAGGCTGCGCAGAAGCAGTGCTTCCAACACAACAGCGCCGGCAGCCAAAAAGAGGGTGAGTAACAACACGGTTGGCGCGAATAGACCATCGGCGCGCAATAATTTGAGTAGGGTCCAACTAGGGCGACTGGGGGCTTCGGACAAGGCAGCCGCCAGATCTGGCGAAAGTGAAGCTGGCGCAGCGATATCCTCTATTTGTCCAGGCACTGGCGGTGTAGGGTCCAAGTTCGTTCGGCCGCGCACGCAGACCAACACAGCCCCCCGCAAATGTAATTCTGCGCCAGCATCATCTTCATAAGCATCTTCATTAGGCACTTCCATCGGATCGGCTTCCTGTGCCATCGATGCGTGGATCACAGGGCGCACAGACCAGTAGAGTTGCGGAATCGTTTCAATTGGCGATGTAGGCTCACGAGCTGCGGGACGGCAAAGCTGGACAAGAACCCGGCTGGCTTCCTCGCCCCGTCGCAGCCCACCGGTGCGCACAACAGCTGCAACCATGCGCGTGGCGGCATCTAATTTAGCCAATGCATACCAACTTGGATCCGCAATTGCCATCGCAAGCTGCGTCTCGACAACTTGGGTAGATAGGCCTAGTTGGGTTAAGCGCCGGCGCAACGGACGCAAGAACTCAGCCGAGCCGGCCCATTCGCGCCACCCCGCGGCTGGTACAACAATTTGGTGGAGATAGAGTTCATCGAGCAATTGCTGGCGTGTCAGCCAACGTCGTCCAGAGCCGGAATCCATCACCTGGACAAAAGGGCCTAACGTGCGCCAGATCACCAGGAAATGGGTAATGCCGCTGGGCAAGCGGACAACAGCGATAGCAGGTAATGTGTTAGCTTCCGGCAAGAATAGATGGTCCGGCGGCACCATAATCTGTTCCGCGTGGAGTCCAAGCTGGACGGCGACTTCCTCCAGGGTATCGATCGAAGTGCCATCGACATCGGTCTGACACGCCTCGCGCAGCCGTCCGTAGCTGACAGGAATGAAGAAGCCTTCTAGCAAACATTTGAGCGCAGCCGGACCACAGTCCATCGCCGAAGTTTGGACGACTTCCGGGACGAACCAACGGCGATTCGGTTTAAAAAGGGTAGATATCATTGCGAAGAATCAGCGGTGAATGAGCGATGATAGGCAGTCAATGGTGAATCAACAACAGGGAAGGTTCAATCGGCAATCAGGGTTCCAGCCGCGCGGAGCAGCAAAAGGGCTGGCGAAATCCGTTCGAGTTCGATCTCAACTGCGCCAGGCAACCCCAGTTGCAGCGGCACGGGTGAGCGCGCATTGGCGATAATGGTGAGTTCAACCTGCACGCTGCCGTCGATTACTTCTGTAGCAACGTGTCGGACAGTCGCGGGGATTGTGCCATATTGCGACCAGGGAAAACCATCCAGGCGCATCACGGCTGCTTGACCCGGGTAAATGCGGCCTAAGGCAACGGCCGGCTCAAAACTTGCCACAATGTTGAATTGGGCGACATCCGCATGGCTCACCACGAGATGGGCAGCTTGGGTAGCTGCGTAGAGCGGAACTTGCGCCAACACCATCCAGCTAGCCCAGGCAAGTAATAGGGCAACGACAATCAAAAGCATCACGATGGCGCGGCCAAAGTGATCAGTTTCGAGCGAACGCATAGAACGGACGAAGGGCATGGACATATTCTGCATTATACAAGAAAATTTGCATAACACAACCAATGCATATGTTGTTATCACAATACTAGTTTGCATGCACTAACACTACCGCATTGGTTGAGATTAGCTTAGGGGCAGGGGGTATTAGGCTCAATTTCTCACAATATATATATATTATATTTGTCATAACTTAACATAATTCATTGGTTATTTGTCAGCCAAATAAAGTCAATTAGCAGTTCTGATGCTTGCCTGATATAATAAACTAAATATGAATTCCCATGAATTCATATCTTCATGCTAACAGACACTACATTATCACCACAAGGAGAATTGCTATGAAGGTCAAGAGCAGCGTTAGATCTGGCTCTGTCAACTGGAACTAAAACCAGTGATAGAGTACGTACCGGCTCAATCAACCCACTCTCATCGATGCAAGGAGCCTTACCATGAAAGTTAAGACCAGTGTTAGATCTGGTTCCGTCAACTGGAACTAATCGTTATTTTCCTCACCGACCGTTAGCATGATTTATAAAAGCCTGACGCTGCAAAAGGACTGAACCCAGTTCTTTTGCTTACGTCAGGCTTTTTACTAAGTGATCCCCAGATTTTGTGCCAATGTTGCCACTTCGGCGGCACACCCCCAAGACAATGTATGTCCATATGCACCATGTCCATAGCTGTGGATCACGTTTGTAGTCGCGGTTAGTTGTTCCACTTCCAGACGCACCACATGTCGGCCCGGACGAAGGCCGACGCGATGTTCGATAATCTCAGCTTCTTGCAGAGCAGGATGGAAAACAGCACAGCGCTGCAAAATATGCTCTGCCGTGCTCAAATCCACTTGTAGATCATAGTTGTGATACTGAAATGTGCCGCCGAGCAGACAATCATTGCGCCGGGGTACAATATAGGTGGTAGCTGTTGAGGCGGCAGCGCTGATAATATGCGGCGGCAAATCAACTGGTTTGCGCACACGGATCACCTGGCCGCGAATGGGAAAGACAGCATCGCCAGTAAGCGCACCTGCGCCTAATCCTGTACAATTGACAATCAGCGGATAATGATCCGCCAGGCACCGCAGATCGTGAATTTCGGTTGCTTCGATTACGCCCCCCAAAGCAAGCAGGTGCTTCAATAACCACGGCATATAGGTCGGTACATCAATGCGGGGCACGATAAAGCGTAACCCAGACCAAGGCGTCGGAAAAACACCAAGCGGGACGTGCTCTACCGCTTCTAAGCCTGTGAAGTCTACATCAAACGAGTTCAATGGCTTGGCATCCATCCCCTCACTATCCTGATCGGTTAGCTCATAAATGGGCATGATGTCAATCCCAATCGCCGGGTCCGCCGCAAGCTGTAAGAAAGTGGCCAAACTATTCAAGGCCCACTTGGCGCGCAGGCCGCCTTCCAAGACAGGCTCCGGCGCCCAATAAGCGGCTGCCACATCCGAAGTGGTATTGGGCGATGTTGCTTTTGCAAAGAGCGTAACCTGGAAGCCTTGCTCGATCAAACGGATGGCGCTGGTTAAGCCAATTACACCGCCGCCGATCACGGCGACAGCATGCGGTTGGTGCGACATAGGTTTCCTTCTCCCTTCGTTGCGTTAGCCTTTGGCCCCATGCATCTGGCTGCGATGATTGGCGTTGCGCAACTCAAATTCATATTCCGCCAATCTGGGCATATCAACGCGGCGCGCCTCATGAATCGCACGTTCGATATCATAAGGCAGGCGAACGATCTCAATTGTCAATGCAGTGGTAGCGGTGCTGTCCAAGCTACCTTTGAGAATAGCATAACCGGCGAGTGGCATGTGATCCATTGGATTGCCAACGCTGCCAGCATTGAAGAGTAACTTGCCATCGACTGGCAACAGATAGGCGTGGTGAATGTCGCCATAACCAACCACGTCCGGCGCAGGATGTGCATCAGTTGTAAATTCGGTGTTGGCAAACATCGTGCGGAGCTGTTCATGCCCATGCCAGAAGCCAACCCGGTGATGCTCACTTTGGGCAGACGCATGAAATAAACGGACACGCTTGCCACTCAGCTGAAAGTCAATTGTATTGGGCAACCCTCGTAAATAGTCGAGTCGCGCGACACCTAATTGCTCCTGATGCCAACGCCGCGCGTAGCTCCCGCCCGGTTCGGGTATCTTATCATCCCAATTACCCTTCACGACAGTATGGCATACCGCGCGGCAAATATCAACTGCTTTGGCAGAATCTGGCCCTTTGCCCACAAGATCCCCCAAACAGTAGATCGTGTGAATGTTGCGTCGACGGATATCCGCCAGGGTAACTTCCAGGGCGGGCAAATTGCCGTGAATGTCGGAAATAATGGCGATTTGATCCATGTCACGCCTTAATCGTGGGTGTACGCGTCAAGAGATATTCCAGTGGCTGATCTGTAAATTGGACATTGTGGTCGAGATCGCCGGGCGGAAAGGCCGCTTCACAACCCGTGTTGAAGAGCAATGGTTCGCCGCGCTGGAGCCACTTGATATTATGGACCATTGCGATTATATGGCGCACTTGGTTGGAATGGTTTGGTACGCCACGATGCCAAAGGCGCATATCACGCAGCAGCAGGCTGCCTTTGCGGGCAATTGCGCGCACCGGCGGGACGACTTCGCGACGTTCCGCTTCCATCTCGGCCGAAATCCGCCCCGGGTTGAGCGGGATCAAATGGGTGCCGGGCCAAAGTTCAGTGGCGCCATTTTCCTCGGTCACATCCACCAATGCCACATTGACCACTACCGAAGCAGTTGGGTGCGCAACCGTCATATTGGGCCACAGATGACCGGTATCGCCATGCAGCGGCTGTGTCCCGCGACCGGGTGTGTTGGCATTGCCGTTATAAAACCGATTATACACGCCTTCACCCAAAACAGCTTTGGTTACCTGGATGGCAAAAGGATTGGCCACAATGTCGCGAAAAACATAGGGCGCAAACGGCGGTGGGCCCTGTTGCAGATGGCCAACGATTTGCCCCGCACCACCCCATTTCTGCGCCTGAATCAGCGTCTGTGAATCAGCGTCCATCCGTTCGCGCAGCGTGTCGAGATGCGCGTGGTCGATCACATCGCCCAGCACCACATATCCATCGGTGCACAAGGCTTGAACGGCCTGCGCTAGATGGTCAACGGACATCTGCTCTTGCGCCAGTTCGGCTGGTGTAATGACGATTTCCATAAAGATCCTTTCAAATTAGAAACGTGACCAGCCAGCAGGGTTAAAACCCGCGGCTGACAGTAGCAAGTCGCCGCAGCAACTCAGGCAACTTGCTACTCACTATTCACTGATTACTATTTAATGTACCACGGCACCATCGGCGCCAAACGCGCCGTTGATCTTGATTGGCTTGTACGGGTACTTCGCCAATTTATCTTCCTGGATCTCCAGCCCAATGCCTGGTCGATCCGAGACCATGATATAACCACCCTGGCGCTCAACCGGATGATCGACAATGTCGTTGAAAACGTCGGACCCGATATAGTTCTCGTGTAGAAAGTAATTCGGAATCGAGGCGTCAAATTGTACGAAGGCAGCAATATTGACCGGGCTACCCATCAGATGGGGGAAGATGCTAATAAAGGCAGCTTCGGCCATACCGGCGATCTTTTTGCATTGCGTGTAACCGCCAGCCAGCGACGGATCGCACCTGATCAGGCTGACAATTTTGCGGTCGATCAAATCTTTGAATTGGTAAATGTTGTAGAAACGCTCACCCGTTGCAATTGGGATGTGGACATGGCGTGCCACATATTCCAAAGCCTCGGTGCTTTCTGGCGCCAACGGGTCTTCATAGTAGAGCATGCGGTAAGGCGCCAGTTCGTTGCCGAGCAGAATCGCCTCTTCGGGCATAAAGTTGCGATGACATTCGATGCCCAAGTCGATATCATTGCCAATCGCGACGCGTACCTGCTTGATACGTTCGACAATTTGGGTAATCTCTTGCGTGGGGGCGAGCTTTTCGCATCCAGGCCAGAAACCCATCATACGCAGCGAAATATAGCCCTGCTCCACAGCTTTGACGGCAGTTTGCACACATTCGTCCACGGTAGCGCCGCCGACATTGGCAAAAACCTTGACTTTGTCGCGACATTTGCCACCTAATAATTGATAGACCGGCAAATTGACGGATTTAGCCAGAATATCCCACAAGGCAATATCAATCGCGCTGATGGCGGCGCTTTGCACGGCGCCCATAAAGTGGGTGCTGCGTGACACGACCTGAAAGTGATGCTCGATGCGCAACGGATCTTTGCCAACATAATATTCACTCAATTCTTGGATGGCGGCATAGACCGTGGGATGGTGCGCCCACAAACCGGCTTCCC